>JADFMN010000014.1 GCA_022563855.1 Armatimonadota bacterium | reverse complement strand
GAAGATTACGCCGTGGCCGTCTGAACAGAAGGCACCGCAAACTTGGCCCCGTCGAGAGGCGGGGCTTTTTTTGGAGATTACGTTGGCCGCCAATCGTTTGTGCGCAGCAAAATACTTCCATCCGGCTCAAATCGGCCGAGCCCGATATAGTACCCAACCTGATCTGTAATGGCGTCGAAGTGTTCTTTCGCCGCCGTGAAGCAGGCATCGGGGCCAGAGGGGTTGCCGCAGTGATCCGCGATGCATTCGCGGGTCACACGGCATTCGATCTCTCTGTTGCTGTCATCGTCCCAAACCGTGAACCGGACCTCCTCAGTATCCGGGTGCCATGCCCAGGTTTCGTTGGTGCCATAATGGATCATCGTTTCACCTTTCATCATCACCAGAGAAGGATTGCAGTTGCCACGCCGCCCGACCGGCGACGGCCACTCCAAGGTGACATTGTTACACGATTCCCGGGGCCCTGACGTACCGGCCACCCCGAGGGATTGCCCTGTGCGGCGCTCTATCGACCGGGATTTTGGGGATTGAGCCCCCAGCCTGGCCGATCCGGCAATCCCGGCCCGTAAAGAGCCGTGTGACATATGCGCGGATGATGTTATGATGCCGCGTCCCGTAGCCGCCAAAACACCCTGTCCGTTCAGTCGGACCATAACCCATGCATCTGCGGGACACTTAAATCGGGGCAATGCCTCAAACATGGGTGCGCGCAACGCGCCAAGAGAGCGTCTGCGCCTGACTGATAGGACCTACAATGACAGATACAAGTGAGTTGATTGGGGACTTGGCCGATCAGGCCGAGTACTCGGGAGATTGGCGTCGGGAGAAAGCGGAGGAGTATCCAGACGACGAGCGAAACGCGGAGGCGGCCGGCTCGGACACCGTGATCGTGCGGTTTGAAAATTGCGGGCATGGCGAGGCCCGGTTCAAGCAGCCGAGCGAGTACACCGAGGCGATACGAAAGTTCGTGCTGGAGTCGGTCATGGGCTCAGGAGACGGCTCGCGGCCATAATCAAGCCGATGGAGCCGGTGATGCAAACGGCGATCCCGGGCCTTCCTGCTCCGAAATGCGGCAAGGTGCGGGAGGTGTACGACCTCGGCGACGAGCTGCTGATCGTCTCGACCGACCGGATCAGCGCGTTCGACGTCGTGATGCCCAACGGCGTGCCGGGCAAGGGCGTGATTCTGAACCAGATCTCGGCTTTCTGGTTCGAGTTCCTCGCCGACGTGTGTCCTCATCACGTGATTTCAACCTCTGACTCGGACGTAGCCAGCCGGATTGGGACGGACGACCCCTCGCTGAAGGGTCGGTGCACGATCGCGAAGAGCGCCGAGCCGCTGCAGATCGAGTGCGTTGCGCGGGGGTACCTGGCTGGATCTCTGTTCAAGGAGTATCGAGCGGACGGAGGGCGGATCCACGGGTTCGAGCTTCCAGAAGGGCTGCTGGACGGCTCCAAGCTCCCGGAGGTGATCTTTTCGCCCGCGACCAAGGCCCAAGTCGGCCACGACGAGAACATCTCGTTCAGCCAGGCGGTTGACCTAGTCGGCATTGAGGTTGCGACTCAGCTCAGAGATTGGACGCTGGAGCTGTTTCGCCGGGCTGCGGAGCACGCTGAAGCCTGCGGGCTGATCCTCGCAGACACGAAGTTCGAGTTCGGGCTGACCGATGACGGCATCATCTGGATCGACGAGGCGTTCTCGCCTGACTCGTCCAGGTTCTGGGAGGCCTCGCTTTGGAATCCGGGCGGGCCGCAGGCCAGTTTCGACAAGCAGTACGTGCGCGACTTTCTGGAGACCGTCGATTGGGACAAGAAGCACCCCGCGCCGCCGCTGCCGCCAGAGGTCGTTGAGGGCACGTTGAAGCGGTACCTCGAGGCGTATCGACGCTTGGTCGGCCGAGAGATCGAACTTCAATGATCTTCTGGATTTACAACATTCTCCTGATCTTTCTAGCCCCGTTCTGGGTGCCGTGGATGCTTTGGCGGGCTGCCAAGCGCGATGAGAAGCCGAATTGGAAGCAGCGGACGGGAGATCTGCCGATCGATCCGCCGAGAAAGGGCGTCCGCCGGGTCTGGATTCACGCCGTTTCGGTCGGTGAGGTGATGGCGGTGTTACCGATTCTCAGGGAAGTTCGCAAGCTAGATCCGGGCCTGCAGATCGTGCTCAGCACCACGACCAGCAGCGGCCAGGCCGCAGCCGAGGAGCGGGCGGAAGGACTGTACGACCATTTGGTTTACTTCCCCATCGATGTACCGCGCTTCGTCGTTGCCGCTATGTCCCGGGTGCGGCCCAAGGCGCTCGCGATTATGGAGAGCGAGCTTTGGATGAACTTTCTCTGGACCGCGAACCAGATGGGCGCGACGACCATCTTGATGAACGGCCGAATCAGCGATCGGAGCTACCCGCGGTCAATGCGAATTCGGCCGTACTACAAGGCGATGTTCGCGAACCTGCATCAGGTTCTGGCGCAGTCTGAGACGGACGCCGATCGGTTCAGGGAGCTTGGGTTCAAAACCCCCGTGGTGGTCGGCAATACTAAGTTCGACGGTGCTATCGACGAGGCAAGAGCGGGGAGGGATTGGAGAACTGAGCTCGGAATCCCAGCTGAGGCCAGCGTCGTCGTCATCGGCTCGACCAGAAGCGAACTCGAGGAGAACCTAATTCTCGATGCGCTGCAGGGCGTGGATGCGTACGTCGTCCACGCGCCGAGGCACGTAGAGCGGGCGCCGAAGCTGGCTGCCGAGTACAAGTCCAAATTTGGTGAGGTCGCCTTACGATCATCCGGCGACCGGAGCCGGTACCTGGTTCTGGACAGCTACGGGGAACTGGGTGAGATCTACTCGATCGCTGACGTCGTGGTAGTCGGCGGTGGGTTCGACAGACTTGGCGGGCAGAACATCATTCAGCCGCTGGCGCACGGCAAGCCCGTGATCCACGGACTGCACATGGAGAACTTCAAAGACGTCGCCGCATCTTCTGTGCGAGTCGGAGCCTCGATCGCAGTTGATTCGGCGACCGAATTAACGCGATCGCTGAATCGATTGTTGGGTGATGAGAAGGAGCGCAGTGAAAGAGGGGGTGCGGCGCGTGAACTGGTCGAGCGAAACCTCGGCGCAAGTCGACGGTGCGCCGAAGCGATCGTCGAGGCAGCTCGAAGCTAGCCTCCGCCGAGTCCGTCGAGCAACTGGCTTATGTCGCCGAGCCCGCCCATGCCGCCCATCAGCCCGCCTCCGACGTCAGGCGTGATCTTGAACCACTTGCGCGTTTCGTACCTGCGGCAGATGCCGGCTAACAGTCGTTCCGACGCTCTCGCGGACTCGTCGATTCGAGGCTCGCTCGTGCCCATCATCTGCATCAGCTTGCTGATCGCGCCGTTCGGGTCGCGCTGTGAGTACTCCATCGCGTCCATGATGTCCATCATCATCGTGCTGGTTTCACCGAGAGTCGTCTCGTACGTGTTCTTCAGTGGAACGCACTCCGCCGGAGGCTGTTTCGAGTTGAAGTACACGTTCAATTCTCGCCAAGCCTGACGCAACTCTGCGGTCGAATGCTGGACTTTCGCTCGCTGGCTCGGGTCGTAGTTCTGCCCACCATTTGGTGACTCACCGAACAGAGCCTCGTCGACAGCGTCTTGCAGGTTCCCGGCCATGCCGCTGCCCATCATCTGCCCGATCGCTTGGCTGAGCTGCTCTTTGGTCATGCTCATCCGGTACTCCTCGATTCGCTCTAGGTGCAGAAGCCAAGCCTTGACGTCGGCGGGCATGGACGGCCCGGTGTCTCGGTACTCTGTGACAGCCGAAGTCGGGGGCGCGAACTGTTGGAGGATCGAAGGCTCGTCTTTGATGCGCTGATCCATGAACGGCGTAGGCTGCTCGTTGAGCTGGGCCATCAGCGGCGGAGGTTCGTCGCTGAGTTGGGACAGCATGTCGGGCGTCGATGGAGTGAACATGGTCACGGGCGGGGCCTGCTGTCCGTATGCAGACGTGATTTCAGCCGAGTTCAAATCGTTCCTGGCCGCCATCAGGGCGTCCTTGTCGAGCGGTCGGCTCTGGAGCCCCTCCAGCATGCCGGCGCCGACGGCGTAGCTACCCATTCCGAACAGCGCGACAACGCCGACGACGAGCCAAATCGTCGCCTTTCTTGCTTGTGCTCGGTACGGATCGTGGCTTGGGTACTGTTGCATGTTCTCTGGCTCCTTGCCTCTATGCGGCGGCACATCCCCATTATTGGCCAATTTCATCGCGTTTTTGCCGGTTTTTGAACCCAGCGGCGTCAATGAAGGTTAAGACGTACCGACTATTAAGACGGCTGGACGTATCGAAGGTGACTCATGAGCGGGACCTCAAAGCCGAAGCATCCGCTCTTCGCGGCGTTCGAAGAGCATGTCCATGTTGCCGTGCTGAACCGCATCGGCGCAGGGAACGACGACTTGGAAGAGTACGTCGTGGACCTTCTGTGCCGATTCCTGCGGACAGACGGCCTGTTCGCGCTCCGCAGCGAGGACGGCCGTCGGATCAGCTCTGTGATCGAAATGGCGGCTGAGGGCGACATTCGGCTTAAGGCAGACTCATTTGAGCAAGAGAGACGCGTACACCGGCACATCGGGGACTACATCCTGTTCTGGAGCGGAATCTACCCGGACTTTCTCAACCGGCTCAGGCTCGATGGAGGCCTAGATCTCCTGTGCGATTACACCCACCGTGCCAAGGAGAGCTACTACCTCGTGAGCACGTTCGATTACCCTCCGCACAGTGACGCCGCACCTGTGTTCAAGCGGCTTAGCGAACAGTTCGTGCCTTTATCCGTAGCGCTCGCAGACGTTCGCGTCAGCATTCCACTCAGCGTGGCTTAAAATCCGGGCATTTCCGCGCGCATGAACGACCGATTCAGCAGGCCGATCAGCGTCGCGGCGCACATGCCGAACCCCATGACGAGGAACACGTTTGCCAGGCCGAGCCAGGCTGCGAGAGGTCCGATTACAGCTAGCCCAACTGGGTGCATGCCAACGCTCGCTGCAGTCCACACGCTGGCGATGCGACCGCGGAACTCGTCTTTGAACGCGGTTTGAATGTAAACGTTCATCGATAGCCATGCGAACGGTACAGCGACACCACAGAGCACGTTGAGCGTCATGAACTGCCAGTAGCCTCTGCCCCAGCACATGCCGGCGACGAGCAGACCCACGACGAGGGTGGCCACCGCGTAGGTGGTTCCAGGTCGGCGGATCGTGATTCGGCTGATGGCGAGCGTAGTGACGACCATGGCTGCTGCGAATCCGAACTCGAGCCACGCCAGGGTGCTGAACCTGCCTCCGTACCAGTCGTCGTTGATGGCCGCGTACATCACCATGAATCCTGCTATGAACAGGTTGGAGACTATCGTGATCGGCAGGGCCAGCCGCAGCACGATGTCGGCGCGTACAACCTTGAGTCCAGCCTTGATGTCCTTTAGCAGTTTGCCGCTGGGCGCACCGGAGCCGGTTTCAGGTTTGAGCGCCGGCAGCTTCAAGATGAACGCACCGGAGATTGCGAACGTGAGGGCGTTGAGCGCTGCCGAGGCGAGCAGAAAGTAGGCCGGGGCGACTTGGAAGATCAAGCCCAAAACGGACGCCGACAAGGCCAACCCGATCATGCCCATCAGCTGCTGACTCGCGATGGCCAGGGCGTTGGCATCCATGAGCAATTCGCGCGGCACCAGAGCCGGTATCGCCGCCGTTCGCGCCGGCATGAAGAACGCGTTGACGCAAGAGAGGCTAAAGGCCATCACGCCGATAAGCCAGATAGGCGGCAGAGGTTCGAAATAGGCGTACGCAGCGAACCCAGCCAAGATGAGCGCGCTGGCGAAATCGGCTCCGGCCATCAGTTTTCGGCGATCCACCTTGTCTGCCGCAACGCCGGCTATGGGTCCAAGAACGACGAACGGCAGCGCCGCCAGCGCCATGACCGTTCCAACCACTGCCGGGTTGCCGCTGACTTTCTGGGCCAGGAACAGAAACACGAGAAAGTACACCGCGTCGCCAAGTTGCGACACGGTCTGGCCGATCCACAGCCATTTGAACTCTCGTATTCGAAGGGAGCGCGCACCAGGTAGCAAGGGACACAGATTGTAGCTGTCGGGAGCGATTTCCGGCACGGTAGGCGACTTTCGGATGGCATCTTCACAGCAGAGTTGCCAGATTTCGACTCAATCTCGATGTTCTTGCCGGTATGGCGCGGGGGCAAAGGCGGCATGAGCCTGACGGATCATGCTCACCCGACCTACACGAAAGCTGAAGCGGTCCCTAAGGTTTCCGCAATTTGGAGCCGATAAAAATACCAGTCAGCCGAATCATGGAGACTTTCGAATGTACGAAACCTATTGGGGTCTAAGGGAAGCGCCGTTCACCCTGACTCCGGATCCCCGGTTCCTCTACATGAGCAGGGATCACGAGGATGCGTTGATGATGATGCACTACGCCATCACACGCAACAAGGGCGCGGCGATGCTGGCTGGCAAAATTGGGTTGGGCAAGACGACCATAACGAGGAAGCTGCTAGAGACGCTCGATCCTGTCCGCTACAAGCTCGTAATGATCGTCAATCCCCTCCTGACTCCGCTGCAGATGTTGCAAGAGATTCTCTCGCAGTTGGATATCGAGACGAAGTCGCGCAATCGGCAAGCCCTCATTCAGACTCTGCACCTCTCGCTGCTGGAGAACTACGACCGAGGTCAGCGCGTGATTCTGATGATAGACGAGGCGCATCTGATCAAGAGCGATGCAGCGTTCGAAGAGATTCGCTTGCTGCTCAACTGTCAAATGAACGATCAGTTCCTCATCAGTCTGATCCTCGTCGGACAGCCTGAGCTGCGGGAAAAACTTGCGACTGTCCCGGCGCTGGAGCAGCGTCTGGCAGTTCGATACGAACTGAAGGTACTGGACGAGTTTGATACCGGGGAGCTGATTACGCATCGGTTGCGCGTTGCCGGATACACGCGCAAACAGTCGCCTTTCACTCCCGACGCAATCCATGAGATATACAAGATTTCTGGCGGGGTGCCGCGCGTAATCCTACAACTTGCCGACAACGCGATGCTGATGGCTATGGCGCGCAAGGAGCCGATGATCGACGGTTTTCTTACTCACCACGTGGCAGAAGAGTACTTCGGAGGCATGGCGGCTTGAACCTAGCGGACGCTATCAGGAACGCCACGCGCAGCCAATACGCTGGGCACGAGCAGCGGGAGGAGAGGCCCGAGTTCGGCTGGGACGGAGTCGCACTGGACGGCTCGCACAGCGGCGAGGACACACGACAGATGGAAAATCAGATTGAAAACCCGGAGCCACGAGGGCAGGCGCCGGAACCACCCCCGGCTAGCGTTACGAGTGGAAACGCGGTGCGCCTGGAGCTTTTCCTGAGCGGAGAGCAGATGACCGCGATGTTGAGGGCAATCATGGCCGGCCAGCATTCGGTTCTCACTCTGCGAGAGGCAGCCGCCTACCTGCGAATCAGCCCATCGACCCTAGAAAGGCTCGTCGAAGGCGACGAAATTCCGGGAGTTGAGATCGATGGCCGATGGCGGTTCCCAAAGCTGAACCTAGACGATTGGCTGTTGGCACAACTACACAGAACCAAGGAGCAAGATGATGCAGCTTAGCATTTTCAGAAAGAAGGCGCACGTTGGCGTAGATCTCGGTACCAGCTCGATCAAGCTGATGCAGATCGAACCGGACGGTGACGGGTGGAGGGTTTCGCGATTCGCGGAGGTCCCGACGCCGGTAGACGCGATCAAGGACGGCGTCGTTGTGGATGCTGTGCGGGTCGCGGACGCCATCAAGGAAGCCTTGCGTGCAGGCAAGATCAGCGCAACAAGCGCGATCATCGGCGTTGCCGGCGGATCGGTCATCGTTCGCACGGTACGGATTCCCGTCATGCCGGAAGCGACTCTGAGAAAGTCGATTCGGTTTGAGGCAGGTCGTTATGTGCCGTCCTCGATCGAGGACAGCTTCATTGAGTTTGAGATCATCGGCGAGGCGCCGGATAATCAAATGGATGTTTTGATCGTCGCGGCACCGCGCGAAATCGTCAAAAGCCGGACCGAGGCGTGCGCGGCTGCCGGCCTGGAGGTTGAAGTCGTTGATATCGAAGCGTTCGCGATGTATCGCGCTCTCATTGAGTCAGACATGGCTTCGGAGCTGGCAGACAGCACCATCGCGCTGGTCGATATCGGGTTTACGACGACGAACGTCAGCGTGATCTCAAAGGGTGTATTCGCGATGACGCGTTCGATCCCCCAAGCAGGAAGGGTTCTCACCGAAGCGCTTCAGAACTACTTCAAATTGAACGACGAAGACGCAGAGCAAGGCAAGGCGCAGCTCGATCTGCGGGTTTTGGTGAACGCTGATGGTCCAGTTGAAAACCCGCCGTTGAGGGTCTTGCAACCTCACATTGACGATTTGATTCGAGAAATCAGGCGATCTCTCAACTACTACCAGTCACAGCAGGCGGAAACCGGCGAATCGAACCCGGTAACGAAGCTGGTGCTGTCGGGCGGCGGGGCAAGGCTGACCGGTCTCGACGAATACGTCGCTCACAAGCTCGGGATCGATACTGTTCGCATCGGAGTGTTCGACACGGAGCAGATTACGGCAAGCAACCTCGATTCCAATGACGCCCACGGCTTCCACCTCTCCGTCGCTTCAGGTTTGGCGATGAGATCGGCGGCGGGGGCCGCGTAGGTCGGAGATAACCAATGCCATTAGTCAATCTAATTAAAGAAGACCGGCTGGTTGCAGCGCAAAGGGAACGGCACGTACGGCTGCTTCTGATCGCATGCGTCGTAATCGGCGGAGGTTCGTTCCTAGCATCAGGGCTGCTAGCATTCGAAACGCAAAAGCTACATACCGCCAGCAAGCAGTTGATAGCGATTCAGGAAAAGCTCGAGCCGTACCTGAGTCAGGTCGATGCGAACGAGGGCAGCATCAGTTCGATGCAGCCGAAAATCCAGATTCTCTCAGACGCAGTCGATCAGACGGAGCAGTGGACGCGGATTCTCGACCACCTCAGGAGCAATATGCCGAACGGCGTGTGGTTGACGAGCGTTACGTGTACTCGGATGGTTCAAACGAAGCCGATAACGGTCACGCTCAAGGGGTACAGCACGACTCAAGAATCGGTTGGTTTTCTCATACTCAGATTGAACTTGAGCAAGGATCTTGAAGGCACTCAACTGAAGTTTACGCAGGAGCGAAGGACTGAGGACGGCAAGGCGCTCGAGTTCGAAGTAACCAGCGAACTCGTTGGATCGGCACCGCCGGCGCCGACGGTCAAGGAGGCCTGACAGGCATGAAAAGGACAGTAAATCCAAAGATTCTCACGATTATCGCCGGGTTCACGCTGGTACTCGGAGCGGGCGTTGTGTATTGGCAGTTCTCCTCGATGTTGGTAGCGAAGGCGCGCATCACGATGCTGCAACGAGAAACGCCGACAGAGGCGGAATTGATGAGCAGTCTTGCCGATACGCAAGATCGGCTCGCAGATTTTAAGCTGAAGCTAGCACACTTGGAGTCGAGCGTTCCGGATGTGGCGTACGTCCCGACCTTGATGAAGGAGTTGGAGGAAGTTGGAATTCGCAGCGGAATTAAGGTGATCGGTGTGCGACCGGTTCCGGAGTCGATCTTCGGCGACGACAAGGGCAAGAAGGACTCCCCGTACAACGAGATCGAGATTGACGTGACCGGTCGAGGCGACTACGCCGCAATTCAGAAGTTCTTGGCTGATCTGCTGGAGTTTCCGAAAGTGCTCGCGGTGAAGAAGCTCAATATCTCGCCGAAGCGCGAACTGGGAGACACTGCAAACCCGGAGCTGGAAGCGACAATAACCATTTCCGCGTTCGTTTTCCCGTTCGAGGCTGCGCAAGTGCCAGACGAGATTGAAGAGGCGGACGAAGACGGCGCGATCGCGTCGAACGAGGGCGGAACTAACGGAGATCGCTCATGAGCAAAGACAAGAAGCAACTATTGGTCGTTGGAATTCTCGGGCTGGCAATGCTAGCCATCGGCGCATTTCAGTTCTTGGCGCCGAAAGGTCCTGTAGCTGTAGCACCGGAACCTGAGGCCGCCGAATCGAACACGTCAACCGATGAGGTAGCCGTCAACGACCCTCCGCCGGTCACGAAGCCCGAGGACATTATCACCGGCCTTCTCGGCAAGGTCGAGCCTCGCGATCCGTTCTTGGCCCAGGCAATCATTGTGAAGCCGCCGGATCCCGATGACCAACAGACGACGGGCGGGCAAAGGCCTCCGCGTCCCCCTGTTGAGATCACTGGCAGTGGTGGCACCGAGCCGTGGCCTCCCGACATGACTGGAGGCCTGACCGAAGGGCCAGCGCTAGGTGAGTTCGCCTACAAGCTCAAAGGAGTACTGGTGGGCGCAAACAAGAACATCGCAGTTTTCGAAGATAGCAATGGAAACCAAAGGCTCGTTGGCGTAGGAGCGACCTTCGGTTCAGATTCTGAAACCGAAGTGATCTCGATCGATGCCAATGGCGTTACGATTCGACATCGGGACAAAATAAAGACCCTGAGGGTCGAGTAGGGATAAATAGTGAATTCAATGAAACCGATTATTGTCGGGCTTGCCGTTGCGCTGGCGTCTTTCGCCATCGCAGATAAGTCCGTTCTAAAAACAGTCACAACGAAGAACATCGGCCAAGGTGTGGAGATCGCCATCAAGGGCGTCTCCCTCAAGAATCCAAAGGTGCTCTCGTTGAACAATGGCACTTCGTACGTCGTGCAGTTCAATGCACATCTCGCTGGCAAGGCGGGCCGAATCAAGGTCAAGCACGCTGGCGTCGACTACGTGCAGTACGTTTGGTACCGCTCCGACCCACCGACGGTTCGAGTGCACGTCAAGCACGACAAGAGTTTCGCGCCGGAGCTCGTTGAGGTGGATGGCGACTACTTCATCCGATTCAACGTATCGACCCGACCGAAGGCTCCGTCAGTTATCGATTCGGACGAGATGAAGAAGGCAATCGCCCTTCTGAATGCCTCGGAATTCGACGGGACGGTCGTCTTCGAGCGCCCGAAATCCGAGCTCGCGAAAGTGATCGAGAGCGTTCGGCCCGGTTTGCCGCTTGCACAGCAGGCAGTTGAGACAAGCGCTGGCTTGGCCGCAAACGGATCTGCGAGGCCTTCGGCGGCGCTTGAGCCGACACCGACCGCACCGGCAGGCGCCGTAAACTTCGGTTTCGTCTCAGATAATATAACGTTGAATTTTAGTGACACGGACGTCGTGCTCATCCTACAGGGATTGGCCAGCGAGGCTAACGTAAACATCGCTACCGCGCCCAATATCAGTCCTTCCGAATCCCCGCTAAAACTCACCATCAGTCTGACGAACGTTCCCTTGGAGGATGCCTTGCGGATCGTGTCGTCACTGGCCGGTCTGCGATACGGCCGAGTAGGCAACACCTACATCGTGACGCCATCTGCAGACTTCAACCCCACGATGACGAGAATCACCGGCGCAGACAAGAACTATACGACGCGAGTCGTCAGTCTGGTCAGCGGCGAGGCGGAGCAGATCCGCGATGCCACAATCAAGGCGATCCCGCAGGATGGAGAAGGCGGATTCTACGAGATCATGGTCCCGTCGGACTCTGTCGAGGCAGTTGGTGCGCTCGCTACCCCGCCGGAAGGCGCTGGCAGCGCTGGCGGGGCGTTGACTGGCGGCGCAGCCGCTCCAGGAATTGCCGGGCCTCCGGCCAGGCAGCGATCGTTCTATCTGATTCTCGTCGGCGAGCCGGATCGGCTGGACGAGGTCGAGTACTACGTCGAGAGCCTCGACTCCAGGATCGTGCGGTCGTTCTCGCTCGATAGAGCCGCGAACATCGGCACGATCGTCGTTCCGATCCTCAGCGGTGAGACCGAGAGGATCAAGACGATGCTCCTTCGCTTGCTCGCTTCGAACCCACGACAGGACGAGTACTCGATCGACGAATCCAGCATCTCTGAACTGAGCGAAGCTGAAGCTCCTACGAAAGTCATTCTGATGGCCGGCCCAAGGGACGAACTCGTAACGCTCGAGAGGTTCGCCATCGCTTTGGACGACGATCTTTGCGACGCCGCTGGCATCGACAACAACCGCGATCCGGAGGCACGGATGAAGGTATATGCGGTCGTCGAGCTCATGTACATCGAGCCATTGGTCGCAGAGTTCGACTTGAAGAACCGCATTCGCGGGCTCCACGTCACGGTCATGCCTGACGCCGTTTCGCCGGGAATAAGAGGCGAGGACCAGACTGAGAAGCAGTCGACACCAGGCGGGGCGCAAGATACCGGTGCGGCCGTAGAAACCGACACTCTCGATCGGCAGATTGGCCTCGAGCCGATGCGGCTCATCCTGCGCGGCACACCTGCCCAGATTCAAGAGGCGAGGGAGTACCTTGCGCTCATCGATATCGCCCCGCGCCAGGTCGCGCTCGAGCTCCGCGTGATGGAACTCACGAGGGAAGACGCCTTGAAGGTCGGCCTCGACTGGAGCCTCATTTCCGGCGGACGGCTCTCCTTTCTCAGAGTCAACCAGGGCCTTGGCGCAACCTCGAATTCACCTGGTACGATCAGCGCTACCGTTACTGAAGGATCGTCGTCAGGTGACGTGCTCGCGGTACTCGACAAGATGGCCAACAGCCGCAATCTGATTGCGCGCCCTAACGCGCTTGTGTCGGATGGCCGCAGCGCCCACCTGTTCGTAGGCGACACGGTTCGGTACATCAAGGCGATCATCACGAACCAAACTACTACGACGATCGAGACCGGCGAGATCGAAGTCGGCGTGACGTTTGATATCGGTGTTCGCATCGGCGCCGGCGGAAATATCGCTATGACCTTGGATCAGAACTTCAGCATACTGAACGGCTTCACGCCTGTTCCAGGCGGAGGTCAGATGCCACAAACGAGCGACCGCAAGGCCAGCATGTTCGTGAATATGCGTAGCGGCGAGACGATCGCGCTCGGTGGCCTGATTCAGGACACGGACCGGAAGAAGGTCTCGGGGATTCCCGGACTCATGGACCTTCCATTCATAGGCTGGTTGTTCCGCCGAACCGACAACACCCGCGTACGGACGGAGATCGTCTTCTTCCTCACCGCAGTTGAGGTTACGGCAGACGATCGAGCCAACGCGGCTTCGCCAAGGAACTCGCTGAACAAGACCCCTGATCCTCAGGGCGACTACTTCGGCAACGGCGGCGGTGGAAAAGGAGACAAGTAGCCGCACGACTCACTCGAAAAAGCCGGACAGCATTGGGCTGTCCGGCTTTTTTTCTTGCCGCGAGAGTTGTTCTGTGGGTATAAATTAAATCATGCTATTTTTTGTACCGCTCCAGCATGCAGATTTCCAGTTCACACCGATTCTGGAGATTCGCTCGCGCTATGAACAGCGCAACGATCTGAGTTTCGACAACTCTCTCTCTCAAGACCGCACGATGTGGGTGAATCGTGGTCGAGCCGGCTTCGATCTGAAGACTGACGAGAACACGACGTTCCGCGTCCTCTACCAGTATAGCAACGTCAATATAGACGATACGGGGTCTGCCGGAGGCATCGTGAGCATCAATCCCTTCTACAATTTCTCCGTAGGAACGACTTTCCGCGCCGAAACGCGCCAGGACTTAGTGGAGGGCTATCTTCAGCATACGGATGGCGACGCCACGCTAACGGTCGGTCGACAGATGCTGAGCATGTACCCGGGCAAGCTGCTCGGCGACAACGACTGGGGTGAAGTAGCCAGATCGTGGAACGCTGCACGCCTTCAGACAGGTGATTGGGACTTCTTTGTCGGGCAGCTGGCTCTCGATCGCGCCAACAACGGCGGCGTGCGGCTCGGAATGGTCAGCCACAACTGGGGGTACGGCGGTCAAACGTCGGTCATCTACAAGAGCGACCCGGCGTTTGGCGACAGCATCTACACCCTCGATCACCTCTATTGGCGCCAGATGAACAACTTGGGAATCGGCGTTGAAGCTGCCTACCAGTGGGGTCGGGACGGTGGTCGGGACCTGGAGGCCTGGGCGGGCACGATCTACGCTCAATTGGAGTCATCGAACTCAATGACGTTCTGGGGCGAGTACGACATCGCCACCGGCGGTAGCGCGGCCGGGGCGAAGAGCCACACGTTCGACGACCTGTATCCTTCGGACCACGGCCACTACGGCTTGATGGATCTGATGGGCTGGCGCAACATGAACACGTTCGGCATTGGGCTTGACTGGTCGGCGAGCAACGACGTCGAGGTATCGCTCGGCTACTACAACTTCACGAAGTACGACTCCTCAGACGGCTGGTATTCGGGACGAAACACGATTGGACCTTACGGCATTCCGGGAGGTGGCGCCAGCGCCAGCGACGACCTGGGTAGCGAGGTCGACATCTCCCTCAACTGGCAGTTGCGCAGCGACACGAAGTTGGGACTCGGCATCGCTTTCTTCGATCCGGGCACGGCGATGACGCAGATGGGCGCTGGCTCCGACAACCAGACTTGGTTCTTCGCTCAGCTCTCTTGGAAGAGATAGGCCGAGTAGCGCACAGGTTGATCGGGGCGCAACGATGTTGCGCCCCGATTCCTTTTGACCTAATTGGTGAAGCAATTCAGCGGCTTTCAGGAGTACCTTAAGAGAGATGCTTGCGCTCCTACTTTCATCGGTCGCCGGATGGCAGCAGCTAACAACGGCGCAGACGCTCGACAGAGTTCGGGATGCGATCAACTACGAGGTGTTTGCCGCCGGGGCGGCGTACTCAGTCGAAGGTACGGCGACGTTCTTGGGCCGCGATGCCAGCTACCGGCTGTCGTTTCAGCCGGAGGGGGCGTACTCCGAGCGAATCGAAGGGAAGTTGAGCCAGTTGCGCGGGTTGGACGGGACACATCTGTGGGAGACCGACTGGTCCGGCGTTCCGATCTCGCTGACGTTCGAAGAGCACGATCTCGTCACGCTGGTCCTCGCTTTGCGAACCCACGCGTGGCTGGCAGAAGACGGCCCGCTGGCGATCCTGGGAGAGTCGATCCTTGACAGCGGAGACGTCGAGCTCGCCGTCCGACCGAAGGGCGGCCTCCTCGAGGGGATCGTCGTGATCGATGGATCGACCTGGCTGCCGGTGTCGGCCAGGATCGAATACTCGATAGCGAGCATCGAGATGGAGTTCGGCGACTGGCGAGACGTTGCTGGGTTTAAGTATCCGTTCCGGCTGGGCGTCGATCACGCCGGGATCGATGAGTCGGTCGATGTCGTCGCCCTAAGGCGGGTTAATCCGCTTGGCCAGAACTTCGCTCCGCCACAGTGGAGCTACTCCGATGACGCCTCTTTCGAGGCTGAAATCCCGGCGAACATCGAGGTCAGGCGAGCGCCAAGCGGACACCTGCTCGTCCACCCGCTTGTGAACGGAACTGACGCAGGGTGGTTCATCCTGGACAGCGGGTCGGGCGCGATGGTGCTCGATACGGCGGTCGCCGACAAGCTCGAACTGGCAGATATGGGTCGCATTCTCGTCTCCGGCGTCGGCGGCACTGATTCAGCGGCGATCCGCGGGAAGGCCAGCTTATCGCTTGGGCCCGTGACCATCGAGGACCTCATATTCGTCGAACTCGATCTGTCACCGATCGGCGATCTGTTCGGCATCGAGCTCGGCGGGATCGTCGGATTCGATCTGTTCATGAGGTGCGTCGTCGAACTGGACGTTGAGGAGCAGACGGTCCGGCTGTTAGAGCCTGGCGAGTACGAGCTTGCCTCCGGCGAATGGCTCGATCTCGTGCTGGCCCGGCGCCACCCGACGGTCACAGTCGAGTACGAAGGCGATCGCACTGGCCGGTTTCGCATCGATACCGGCGCGGTCGGACCCGTGGCGTTCCACTCTCCCGCCGTCGAACAGCTGAATCTCTTAGATGGCAGAGACGTCCGGCCCGTACAGGTAACAGGCGTCGGCGGAACCAGCGACCTGCGCCAGGGGAAGCTCGACTGGCTGGAGTTCGGCGGCTACCGCTGGGAAAACGTCAGCGCCGCGTTCAGCTTGGCGAAGACGGGACCGTTCGCAGACCCGTATCTCGTCGGCAACCTTAGCCAGACGTTCTTAGAGCCGTTCGTGCTGGTCACCGACTACCCGAACCACCGATTCGCGCTTGTTCGGAAGTGAAACATCTGTCAGGCGCTCGCCGCCTTCTCACGCACCATGCGTTCGAGAGCGAACCTCGGACAGACGCTGCCTTCGATGTAGTCGATGAGGCTGCGCGCCGACCCACGAATGAACCCCTCGACGCTTTCGTCCAGGCACGTTCCGTCTTCGTCGAACACGGACTGTACGCCGGCGATCGACACAGGTCCTGGCAAGACGATTGCGCCCACGTGTGAACAGACCCCCCGCAGCTGTTCGAGCGATTTGATCGCGCCGATTCGTCCGGCCGCCGCACCGAGAAGCGCCACAGGCTTTCCGGCTAGCACGGAAGGGAACCCGAGGTTTTCGATGATGAGCTTCATCATCGCGGCAAGCGATCCGTGGTACTCAGGCGTTGCCATGATGATCCCCGTTGCGCCTTTCACCGCTGACTGAAGAGCCTCAGCGTCCGACGTATCGCCTTCAATTCCTGGGAAGGAGAGATTCATGTTGGCGGGGTCGATCAGCGTCACTTCGATCTTCGGGTTGCTTCTGAGTTCGTCCACGGCCAGAGCAAGCACCATGGCTGTGTAAGACCCCGGTCTGCTGGTACCTAAGATCGCAGTGATTTGTAGTTTCGGCTTGTCAGTCATCAGTTTCTCCGCAGACTTGCGAGGCTACTTGCAAATGCGCCGCTGCGTCAAGAATCCATTAGGTAAGAGCATTCTTCTCCCTGAGTTCGATCTCGGTCGCTGCTACCACGGGGGAGCCTGAGGTTTCCGCCGTCCATCCCAATAATATGAGTATGAGAAACGGACTGGTAGTCGCGCTGGTCGCACTGGCGGCCTTCGCCTCGGCGCAGGGTGGCTTCGACCCGTGCTCAGCGGGTCTCGATGAAGTTGACGACAACGGCAACGTTATCCGCACCGTCTGGGAGACCGAACTGGTCGATGAGACTTCCACGATGCCCGAAGAGTGGTTCCTGATCGACTCTGTTTGGACTAGGCTCCAGGATCACGAGCACCGTGACAAGAACGCGGTCAGCCGGCTTGCCTCGCGCTTGGGCTCGTTCCGCACCCTCCGTACTGCGGTCGAAGGGACCGAACAGCGAAAGGACGTCGAGCAGTGGTACTCCGACCTCGCCGCGCTCAACATGCGCTCGTTCAACCGGGGCACCGACGTGCTCAAATACAACGAGGCGAACGACGCTTACGAGCGCGATAGTTCTGCCTACCAATCGTCTACCGTCACCGATCAGAACGAGGCGATGATGAACGCGTGGTACACAAGGCTGAACGCTGAGTACGAAAGGCTGGTCGCATGGAACAACCGGATCGACGCTTTCGACGCTGCGCTCTCAACAGACGGGAGAGCGCTGAATGACTGGGCGCAGACATTGAACTCGCAGATCCGTTCGCGACTTGACGATCTTGGTGACCGGTACTCGCCGCTCGATCGCGATATCGGACACGAGCTGCTCATAGCCGACAAGCGTGCAGAGGTTGAGGCACAGCGCAAGAGAATCCAGCAGAACAACGAAGGCCTGCGAACGCTCATGGGAGTCAGCGCGAGCGTGCAGGAGATCGAGGACTGGGCGAAACTCGACAAGGAGCGGCGCGAAAAGGGCATGTGGGAGGCCGCGCGCTCGCTGCTCGACGTCGCGCTCGCGCAGACCTCGATGAAGTACAGCGCGCAGGAAAAAATCACCCGCGCAGAGCTGCGACGGTTCAAGCTCGACATCATGTACAAGTACAAGCTGCACCCCAAACACGTCAAGAAGATCTTGAAGAACTGGGTGGACGACGGGCGCAGCGTGATGACGATCAGGACCAAGCAGGACTTCTTCAAACAGCTCGGTGTCTTGGTCAACATCGCCGAGGGGCTGGACAAGGTCGACAGGGGCAAATACCTGGAGGCAGCTGCGACCGCGCTCGGATTTTTCAACAGTTCACCCGTCCTGGGGCTCGTCGTCACCAACGCCCAGATCTACACCGGGCTCTTCGAGACCGCCCTCACGTACTACGAGTCGAAGAACCGCGTCGCGCAGCTCATGAACCTGAGCGAGAGCAACCTGAAAGCCGTTGCGGCGTTGACCGAGCTGAACAAACGGCTCGTCGAGACGCTCAACGCCCGGAAGCAGGAGCTCAACGACCTCGAGCTGCGCCGGACGTATTGATCCCGTTCTTGTTGTTCTTCGTTCAACCCACAGGACTGCCGGTAGCTTAGGACAGCAGCATGTCGATCACATCGTCAGCTGAGTAAGCGCCGCCATTTTGACGGAGGAGGTCCGCGACCGGGCTCAAGTCGTCGCCTGCGGTGACCAGGCAGGGCTCGACCTCGCCTTTTCTCACTTGTGCAAAACCTACCGTCGCCATCAAGCTGTTGCAGACGCATGTCCGGCCGACGGTGTTCGCAATATCGCCGCCCTTGCGAACGTAGTCCTCGACCGGTTCGCCTGAGCAACGGTAGCCGACCGTGCCCTTCGGAGTCATATACAGTTCGCGCAAGTAGCCGAGGTCGCAGATCCTCTTTCTCCGGGCAACGACGTCTGGTTCTGAGACCGATCCCGCCACCTGCAGCGTCTTGAACGGGTATCCGGTGGGCGAGAGCCGGGGGTCGGTGAACACAGTCAGCGTGCCTTCGGCAATCTGGTTCCGAAGCTCTTTCTTGAGTTCGGGCTTGAGGCCGGACTCGTTGCAGAAGGCGAACGCGGTGCCTACCTGGATTCCGACCGCTCCTTGCGCCTGTGCGCTCTCGAGCTTGCCCCGGACGCCGTGCGATCCTGCCAGCCAAAAGGGGAGGCCGAGCGCACCGATCTTCTGTAGGTCGGGCTTGTCCTTCGGGCCGTAGATCGGCTGGCCGCTCTCGTCCAGCGTCAGCGGGCCGCGCGGACCGGCGTTGTGGCCGCCAGCCAACGGCCCTTCGACCACGAATCCATCAACCGGAGGTCGGCACTTCCTGGCGAGCGTGAGGGCGAGTGTCGTTGAAGCGATGATCGCAAGGAACTTCGGTGTCGTCAGTGGATTCGGCGGAGGCCCTGCGAACTCGAGCGGGGAGAAGTGGGCGGACACGGTCTGACCAGGCGCCACACCAAATACATCGATCGGGAGGGTGCTCGGGGCCAGCGAGGCAAGGGATGCCAGGACAGCTGGGATGTGGCGGGGAATTCCCGCGCCCATCAGAACATAGTCAACCCCGGCCAGCATCGCTCCGTAGAGGGAGGCTAACGTAGGCAGCTGGATCTTCTCGAGCCGGTTAAGGCCGATGAGCCCGTCGTGCCCTTCTTTGGCCAAGTAAACCTCTGCAAAGTTAGCTATAACGGCCAGATCGAGGAATGCGCGCGAGGGCCGCAGCATGGGGAGAGGCTTCGACTTATACGCCTTCCCGCTCGGCTTTCCGCCCTTGCGGTGGTACAGGTTCCAAACCCGCTCGGCGATCTCCGGGAAGGGGAAGGCGTCGAACGCGCGCCGCATGTGTCCGCCTTCGTCCCCGTCCTGTAGCCGCCTAGTCAAGACTGTGTCGATCCCGGTGGCTGAAACGACACCCAGTTGACCGCGAAGGGAGACGGCCCGGGCGAGCTGCCAGTTAGAGACGGCGACACCCATTCCGCCCTGAATGATGGGTGGTAAGGCACGGGTCATAGCTAGAACATCTGAGAGTCTGAAGCCAATTCGCGGAAGACGGTATGACGTTCGTCATATCGGCCCGCTCTACCGGCTAGCATCTCTTCTGACAACCGGCAGGTCGAAAATCGTGTACGATGACGACCAAAGGTCAACGAAATGATAGGTTTGTGCGCTGTAGCGACCGTGCTTGTTTCCGTCGTGCCAATCACGCCGGTGTCTGCGGGGCCTGGTGGGAGTACTAACTACGATGTGACCACGATTGCGGCCAACGGCTTCCCTCGTGATGACGACACGACAGACCATATGACCGGAACTCACTTCGCTGGAGGCCTTGCTGACTTGTCACGCTCCGATGATAAGTTCTTTGAGGTTGAGAGTGAATTTGCTCCAGGGATCGGTTACTTCGCGTCTATACGTGCCGACTTCGTGATCACTGAGCCGGCCTCGACCGTCACGGAACTCGAGTTCACCGTCGAGATTCACGCGACGGAGGGCAGCACATCCGGAGCCATACTCTGGGCGTTCAATTGGACGGCCAAAAAGTACGAGTACGTTAAGTCCTTTAGGGTTAGACCTTCAGGCAATGAACAGACGTTGATCAAGATCAAGAAGACCCCTGGTAACTATGTGAGCCCCGGCCGTAACGTGCGGATCGCTATCCGCGTTCACGGGCCATCGCATCATGCTAAGCCTGAGCAGTTTCGCATGAGGACCGACCTGGTCAGGCTCAACGTCAAGAAGATGTGGCGTGACTAACTTGAGCGCCGACTGACGAACTGAGCCCTGTTACAGCGATATCTGGCCACGAAGCTCGGAATTGGCTCCGGCGGCGGGAGAAATGGGAACTCGGGAGCCGCCAACTACAATACGTACCTTAGAGTATGGTACTGCGATACACTAGGCGCATGGCCCGAAGGGTTCCCTTGATCCTGACTGCCGCGATCGCGGCTGTGCCTTGGCTGGTGCTCTCGCTACCCACTGACGATCCGGCTGACGTGCCGACCTTGCCCGACGTGCCGTACAAGTACGCAGATTCAGACGTCGATCTCCCTCCTCACTTTCGGGCGTTTTCGGCGAACCCCGGCAGTTACGACAACATCGACAACACGCCAAGGAACAACCCGACGACAAACGCGGGGGCCACGCTTGGGCGCGTGCTGTTCTATGACAAGCGACTGTCGGCCAGCGACACGGTCGCGTGCGGATCGTGCCATTTGCAGAAGCACGGGTTCAGCGACCCGAGGCCGTTGAGCGTCGGCTTTGACGGCAAAGAGACCAAGCGGCATTCGCTCCCGCTGGTCAACGTGCGGTATTACGAGAACGGCCGGATGTTCTGGGACGAGCGTGCGCCGACGCTTGAGAAGCAGGTGCTGATGCCGATCCAGAGTGCGATCGAAATGGGGATGACGCTCGACGGCCTGGTCGCGAAACTCTCGTCAGCTGAGTTCTATGGGCCGCTGTTCAAGGACGCGTTCGGAACTGAGAAGGTCACAAGCGACCGGATCGCAAGAGCGATTGCGCAGTTCGTGCGGTCGCTGGTCTCGTACGAGTCGAAGTTCGACCGTGCGCTCGCGGCTCCGTCAACCGGGGACGTGCTGACCGAGCAGGAGCAGCGCGGCCACAAGCTGTTTACAGGAACGCCAAGACCTGGCTCCTTGGAGCGATTCATCCGCACCGGACCGGAACTCGGACTTGCCACGTGCGCGAACTGCCACATCACAGAGATTCAAACTGGCGACGGACTGCGGAACAACGGCCTGGACCCCGACTTGAGTCTCGATCCAGGAACGAACGGCTTTTTCAAAGCGCCTTCGCTGCGCAACGTCGCCGTGCGGACGGCGTTCATGCACGACGGTCGGTTTTCGACCCTTCGCGAAGTCGTCGAGCACTACAGCACCGGCATCAAGGCGCACCCGCGGCTCATCCTCCTTCGTGGCAGGGGCGGCCGTCCTCTGCGGCCAGATTTGAGCGACGAGGATATCGAAGCGCTGGTGGCTTTCATGCTGACGCTGACCGACGAGAAGTTCTTGACCGACCCGAAGTTCTCGAATCCCTTCGCCAAGTAGTCACGCTTGGAGGGCGTTGCTCTGTTAACGCCAGGGCTCTTGCGTCGACGCGACCGTCGACTGGTCCGGATCGCTCAGTTCCGGCGCGTCTTCCGACCGATCGCCAAAGACCTGCAGGCGATATGGCCAGGACGGCAGAAACCGCGTCCAGGGCTTCAGAACGATCATCGTCCCGATCACGTAGCAAATGACCGCGATCGACACCCTTGCGTCCGCAGCCCAAAAGCCGAACTCGGCGACGCGCAGGTCGGGGAACGGGACGTGGGGGACCGGATCGACGGGGCCAAGACGAGCGGCAAGGATGGCGTACAGCGCGATGTAAACGAGCCAATGGATGACCGGGTCGGGCAGGTGGATTGCGGCGAGCGCGACACCCAAAAGCGGCAGTGCGCTGACGCGGGCGTAGTTCTGTGTGAACAACATTCCGAGGCCTAGACCGAGGAATAGGCCGACTCCCATCGTCAGCCACCCGAACAGCAGGAAGTGGTCGGCGCCTACATAACTCTGTATGAACTCATCTTTGGAATTTGCCATCAGATACGAGCTCTTATGCGTCGTCCACTCGATGATAGCGATGCAAACTGCCGAGGCTGCCAGGAACAGATACCCTGCGAGCTTCGTGCCACGGCGCAGTTCCGTGCGCCTCTTGTTCGGCGTGTACCGCCAAACCTGTTCGAGCGCCCCTGCACCGTCGCGCCGCAGGTACAGGCCGAACCGCAGCCGGTACCAGGGAAGCGCGCCGTGCTCGAAGATGACCGAGCGCCGTTCGCCGCTTTCGACGATTTCGGTCGCGCTCAAGACCTTCTTCCATCTGACGCTGAAGAGACCAAGTTCTCTGCCCAGCCCGATGGTCATCTTGTCGTCGCTGACGCTCAGGCTCGCCCGAGTCTTCCAGGCCATGACCCCGAACGCGCAGGCCAGAGGCAGAACGATCGTTGCCCATGCGACGAACAGGTCGCCGAGCAAGCTCAGCAGTGTCGGATCGCGCACTTCCATCGGGAAGTCCCTTGAAAGTATGGCGATAGTATCGATCGGGTTGAAGAAGGACAACAGAACCGCCAAGAAGCCGCCCAGCACGACCGCCCATACCGGACGCCATCGTCCACCGATCGGCAGTCGTTCGTCGTTGCGCGAATGCAGCAGGAGGATGAGCATGAACAATGAAACGGCGATCCAAGTGGCAAGGTCGAGGAGTTGCGCTGGCCACCCGCCGAGCGCGGCGTACCATTTGTCGTGTATGTCGTAATACTCGAAGTAGTTCGTGGCGCGCGGCATCCACTCGACCGTAGTCGACCATCCGACAAAGGCCCCGAGTACACAGCTCCATGTCAGTAGCGAAAGCCACGTCTCGCCGCGCCACTTCCTCCAATGCCACAACGCGTACATCGCGGAGAACAGAAACGCAAGAATGCTCCAGGCTCCCATCCCGGCGTAAGAGGGCGGGGGATCCCATAGCTGCACGACAGAAAGGAGGAAATCTTGGGCAGGTTCGGCGGTATTGACGTAACCGTAGTAGACGGCATAGGCCGCGACGATCCAGAGATATCCCGTCGCCCTGAGCATGACGGTTCGTGCGCCATCGGCAAGGCGCGATGAGATTTGACCAGCCCCCGTTTGTCGATTCGCCACTTGCCGTATTCTACAGCCTTGAACCGTGTTTGGTTGCGCTCAGGGACGGCACCGTCTTATCGAATTGAAGTGATCAGCGATAGCGAATTGCGCTGGAATCCGCGCTCGAAACCCCTCCCCAGGGCCGCGGACCTGCGAGCCTTGCGCGTGCTGGTGGCTGGGGGAGGCTAGGAGGGGATCTAGCTGTGATCGAACGTAAGCCCGGTGTCGCAGAAGCGCCACCCTCCAACGCCATGTCCTGACTGTCCCCTCTCCCCCTGAGGGAGAGGAGGGTCCGCCAAAGAAGTCTCCGGTGGAGAGTTCGACGTGGATGGGTGAGGGGTTCGACAATAACAGTCTCATCCGCTTAAGAAAGAGTCAGCAACGCTAGGACACGGTGTCGCAGAAGCGCCACCCTCCGGGAGCCGAAAGGTAACCTCGAACGCCGAGGCCGTTTCCATGCTGCATCCACAAAAGCTCATCTTGCTTTGCGCTGTCCTAATGACCGCACTGACACAGGCGCAGGAAATTCCCCCGCCCACCGAGATCTATTACAAGAGCGACTTCCCGGCGTGGGAGTTCAAGGAGCGGCGCGAAAAAGTGATCGAGGCGATCGGCGAAGACGCGGTCGCGCTGATCCAGGGCGCGGGGCCGGTGCGCGGGTTCGGAATGTTCCGCCAGACCAACGAGATGTACTACCTCACCGGCATCGAGGTGCCGCGCCTCTATCTGTTGATCGACGGGCGAACGGGCGAGAGCAGGATGTTCCTGCCGCACCGCGACGAACGGTTCGAGCGCACCGAAGGAAAGATCATCAGCGCCGAGGACTTGGAACTAGTCCAATACATCAACGGCATCGACTCGTTGCACGGGCCGGAAGAGCTTCTTAAGCATTTGAAAGGCGCAAAGATCGTGTACACGCCTTTCGAGCCGGGCGAGGGAGCCGCCGGTAGCCGCGACGAGCTGCGCCGCTCGAACAGGCTGATCGCCGAAGACCCTTGGGACGCGAGAGTCAGCCGTGAGCAGCTTTTGCAGAATCTATTGAAAGAGCGCATCCCGGGCGTCGAGATCAGAAACCTCTCTCCGATCCTCGACCCGCTGCGCGTTGTAAAGAGCGACATGGAAGTCGATCAGCTGCGCAAGGCCGGGCGGCTCTCCGCGCTCGCGTTGATCGAGGCGATCAAGACGACCGAGCCGGGCGTCTGGGAGTGGGAGCTGGACGCCGTTGCAAAGTATATGTTTTACGTCGGCGGGGCGCAGGGGCTCGGCTACCGATCGATCACTGCCAGCGGGCCGAACATCAATAACGGCCACTACTACCGCAACAACCGGCGGCTCACGAAAGACGACATGATGCTGATGGACTTCGCGCCGGACGTCGGCTACTACACGAGCGACATCGGGCGCATGTGGCCGGTCGACGGTACCTATCCGGCGTTCATGCGCGAGCTTTACGGCTTCGTGGTCGAGTACCACAAGATCGTGCTTGGTGTACTGCGCCCCGGTGCGACCGTCGAGCAGTTGCAGGCTGAAGTACAAGAGAAAGCCATTCCGCTCTTCGAAGGCTGGAGCTGGAGCAAGGACATCTACAAGGCTGCGGCGAAGCGCATGGTCGACACCGGAGGCGGCGCGTTCTCGCACGGCGTCGGGATGGCGGTGCACGACATCGGCAGCTACCGCCGCATGGGCGTTCTGCAGCCGGGGATGGTGTTCGCAATCGACCCGCAGCTATGGGTGCCGGAAGAGGACCTCTACATCCGGATCGAGGACACGATCGCGATCCGCAGGGGCGGGTACGAGAACCTTACGGGGCTTGCGCCGACAGAGCTGGACGACGTCGAGGCGCTGATGCGTGAGGACGGGATGCTTCAACGGCTCCCTTGGAAGCGCAAGGTTTGGGAGATCAGCGGACGGAATCCGGCAGACGGAATGTGACGGGTGCGGCACCCTCCCCCAATGCCTTGGGGGAGCAACTTCATAGGTAACATCGCTTCGTCATGGCAGATTCGCGCGACGAGCTTTTGGAGTTGACGCAGCGGCTGCTCGACAGCATTTCGAGCGGCGACTGGGAGACCTACGTCTCGCTGTGCGACCCGGCGCTGACGTGCTTCGAGCCGGAGACGAAGGGGCACCTCGTCGAGGGAATGGAGTTCCACCGTTTCTACTTTGAGAACACCCACGGCAAGTCCGTGCGTGCGGAGACGATGGTCGAGCCGCGGGTGGATCTTCTGGGCGAAGACGCAGGGCTTGTCTGCTACGTCAGGCTCGTGCAGCGCAAAGACTCGGACGGTCGAGACGTCACGGACCGGTTCCAGGAGACGCGCGTCTGGAAGAAGAGTTCAGCAGGGTGGAAGCATGTACACTTCCACCGTTCGCGCGAAGTCTGATCGTAGAGGCGTTCATTGCTGATACAATAGAGCCATGGTGGGCGCAATTTGCATCGTCGCATTCTTTATGAGTGCGACACAGTCGGCTCAAAGCCTACAAGAGCGCGCGCGTGCGTACGGGTTCTTGCTCGCCATCGATGAATACGAGCAGCACACGATTGCGCCGAAGTACGACAGCCACCGTTTCTACGTCGCGGTAGATCACAATCTCCGCTTCCTGCCGCGCGAGGTGTACGCCTACTGGTCGGGAAACGGCGACCGCAAGATCGCTGACGAGGTGCTAGCTTCCTACGAAGACATCATGCCCGAGCTGTGGGCAGTGACTTCGAGGCCGCGCTACTACCAGCCCGGAGACTGGAACCGTTCTTGGACCTCAAGATTCGTCACGTCACCACGATGAGGCGTGTCGCCGGATTGCACCGCCTTCTAGTCGTGACGGCGGCAGAAGATGGGCGGTACGAAGATGTCCTGAAGTCGTTGCGCGCTATGCAAACCGTGGCCGGTCACGCTGCCGACCAGCCGGGTCTTCTCGGCGCGCTCGTCGCGCAATCGGTTGATGTGTCTACCCACGCGGCCATCGTGAGGGTGGCGACCTACTTCTCCGACGACGAGAAGGGGCTTGCGCTGCTCACGGAGTTCGTGGCCTCGATGAAAGAGACGCCGTTCATGACCGGACTGAGGAGGGAGGTACCACTGACCCTAGCGGTGATCGACCAGCTAGCCAGCGGGGAAGTGAAGTTGAGCGACGTATTGGGCGAGTCCTCGGGACAGGGTGCTGCGGGAACAAGTGTGGACAAGCTGCTCCCGTTCGCGGATTATCACGACTCGATGCGCGAAAGGTACTTGCGTATCATGGTTGGCTATGCGGATGTGTGGGGCGATCATGCGGCGGTCGTCAAAGTTGAGGAAGCGCTGGACGCGGAGCTCGAGGAGGACACAGAAGATCTGGCCACCATTCTCTCCAACATGGTGATGGCGGTCCTGTTGCCGATGACCTCGTCGACGCACTATGGAGAGCTTTCCGCTCGCGTACGGGCTCGGATGACGAAAATCGGGTTGGCAGCGATGGAGTATCGTCGGGCGAACGGCGCATGGCCGACTCTGGAAGTGGCTGCGCAGACCGCTGAAGTCGATCCGGCTGACCCGTTCGGCGATCGTATCCACTACCTGCCGTCAGGGGACTCGCTGACGATGTATTCAAACGGGCGCGACATGGCCGACAACGGCGGGAGACGACGGGAGGGCCCGGATTCCCAGTACGACAGCCCGATCGTTACTTTTCGTTTCGATGGCTGACGAGTCCCGTATTTCAATCTTCCAGCGCAACAGAGTTTGCGTTTCCGGGTCGATGGCGACGATTTCTTCGTTGCCGTTCGACGGCAGTTTAAACGTGTACGTCCTGCGTGGGCTCGCCCAAATATAGTGATCTCTAGTTTGTCCACTGCGATTCATCAAGCGAATCTTCAAGTCAAGATCGTGAACGGGGCCGTCTTGTATTTGCTTCACCTCCAAGACAATGATCTGTTTCTCGTCATCGTAGTGCCAATCGATCTCGATCTCGGGCGAGACGCCGCGTGTCAGCCACTTGTCGAAGAACCGTTCTAGGTTACTGCCAGACACCTCCTCCATCACTCGCCGGAAGTCGTCCGTCGAGGCGTTCTTATCGCGGTACTTCGCGTAGTACTTGCGAATGCCTCGCCAGAAGACCTCAGTGCCGATCTTCTCTCGCAGCATGTGCAGCACCCACGCGCCTTTCTGGTATTGTATGCCGCTGGTGACGAGGCTCATATCCTGCAGGTCGGCGTGTACGACCGGGCGGTTCGGGTTGTCCGCTTCCATCTCATAGACGCGGTCTCTTGCGCGCTTGAGTCCCTCGACGAACGCCTCGCGGCCCTCGTACTGCTCGATGTAGAGCAGCGTGAAGTACGTCGCGAACCCCTCGCTCAGCCAGACGTCGTTCCAGTCATTTTCGGTGACGGAGTTCCCCCACCACTGGTGCGCGATCTCGTGAACGACGAGGCCGGTCGCCGCGCGGTCGGTCACCGAGTCTTGACCGTAGAAAATCGCACTGGCGAGTTCTGTTCCTCCACCGAAACCCGCAGCCTGTATGTTCGCGAGCTTCTCATACGGAAACTCGCCGATGCTCTCGCTGAAGAACCTAACCGCGCGTGCGACCGGAACCTCGAAAGTCGCGACGCCTTTCGCGCGGTCCTGCGGGAACACCCAAGTCGATAATTGAACGCCTTCGTAGTCGTCGAAGTTGCGAACCGAAAATCGCGAGACGGCGAGAGCAGTCAGCCACGAAGCAATCGGCACCGACTGCTTCCAGTGCGTCGTCGTCGTGCCGTCGTCGTTGTCGGTCTCTTCCACCAACAGTCCGCCCGAGACGACCTGATAGTGAGCGGGCGCGGTGACGATGAACTCGTGCGTCGCCTTGTCATACGGGTGGTCGATCATCGGCAGCCATTCGCGAGCGCGGTTCGGCCAGTTCAGGCTGAAGAACCCCCGGTCGCCGTGCTTGTTGTCGCCGATCCACAGCCCGCCGGTCGGAACGCCGGCGTACTTCACGAGGACGTGCATCGACTGGTTGATGCTTGGCTCAACGGCGAACTTGATCAGCAGCCTGTCATCGACGTGTGTGTACGTAACGGGAGAAGCAGAGCAGGACACTGCTTCAACGACCATCCCTTTGTCGCCAACCTTGCTCTTCAGGTCGAGCCAGATTCCCTCAACGCCGCTCTGCACGATCCGCAGACTGATCTCGGCCAAACCCTCGATCCTGTCCGTCTCGTCGCTCAACGTCAGCCGGAACTCGTAGTTCGTAATGTCGATCCCCGGCTGACGCTTGTACCCGTCGGCCATGACGGAGCAGGACAGCAGGGCGAGCGTAACAAGTGCGACCGGTCTCATGGGAGCCTTGCAAGCGAGGATACCTACGCCATTCGGGAGGTGTGTTACCAGAGCCCGGCGACTTGCGTCGAAACGGCAGGAGCAAGAAGATGAAGGCAGGAGCCTTGCTGAGCCTTTTATTGGTAGGCAGCGCAGCGCTTGCGCAACAGGACGCAACGGGAGCCCCGACGAAGATCGAGGCGACGAGCTTCACGACGGCGAACGGCACCGTAGTCGTCAACTTCACGACCGAGGACCGTGACGAGTTCTACGAGCTGCTCGCGCGGATCGGGAGCACCGACCGGTGGGCGTACTCCGTCGGTTGGAAGCCTCACTATTTACTGTCAGTCTACGTTGTTGCGGACCCTTCTTCGACAACAGCGCCCACTGCAGCTTCCGGCTTCGGGGAGGTTCTGTCGTCGCTCGACATGGAGTCCAAGGCCATTGTCGGGCGGACGGACGTCTTCTTCCGTGGGAAGAGGTCGAAAGTTCTAAAGATCACGGCAGACGGAGAGTACGTCTCGTTGTCTGCGGAGAACGTGCCGTCGCTCGTCGTCCTCGCGGGCGTAGCAGAATCGCAGCGCCTGTCCTACCGCGTCACCTACGTTTCCAGCGTGACCGTGCCGATGATCGAGTTCGACCGGCTGAAGGCGGCGGAGTTTTGGGGCTTCTGGTCTCGCGCGGCCCACCTGAAGATCACTCGGTGGTCGAACTTCGTCGAGGTTTCAGGCTCGGGCGCTCGCTAGCGCAGTCGGTTTCTTGGCGGTGCGCCCTGGCCCGATGCCAGGGCTCGCTGCATCGGTGAGAGTACGGAGTGGCAGGTCTACGCCTAGACTGGGATCCACTTCGGAACCATGCGCCACCCGGCGAAGTTAATCCGTGCAAACCACGGGAATTGAAGGATCGGCCCGGCTTGCTTAAAACTCACGCGCACTCTCGTCACCCCGGTCGTAGGTTCAACGAAGCGCTCAGGATTAGCTGGCACGTCAATTGTAACGACCGAGTCGGTGGTTGTTGCCATTCTGACGTCGACCTCTTCCCAGCTGCCAGCAACGAAATCAAATAGCTCGATCCGTTGTGACATACCCCAGATTGAGACATGCGCTTCTAGCGTGAACCGGAATTCGCTCGGCGTGTCTTTCAGCGCGGTGCTTTCGAACACCATATCCACTGGTGCCTCAGTTCGATTCAGCGTGATTCCAGGTCGAACGACGAAATACGAATTATCGCTTTCCCACGTGTCGGCCACATCGCCTGACACGTGGATTCCGCGAATGATCGAATACGACTCGGCAAGGTTGCGGGTCTCATGCTGGCGAATGATTACGAGCCCGCCTCCCAGCGGCCCCATGTAAAGGGTGCCGTCCGATCCGACCGTGATTTGCCCTCTTACGCTGCCAGCCGACTGGGCGAACCAAATGAGTGTTCCGTCCGGGGCCACGCTGTAGAGGCTTCCGATTGGGTTGCCAAAGTAGATTCGCCCATCGGGACCCACGCTGGGTGACGACCGGTTTTCGAAGGTTCCCGTAAACGACCAGAGCCGTGCCCCGTCGGAGGTTCTCAGCGCGTATAGGCGGTGATCATAGCTGCACACGTACGCGACACCATCGGTGCTGAACGCCGGGGCCGCGAGCACCTTGCCGAGGGCTGTGAATGTCCAGAGAATGGTGCCGGTGTCCGGGTCGAAACCGTACACGGTTCCGGACGCTGATCCTACGACGAGTGTTCCGTCGGGAGCGACGCTGGGAGCGCCGAACCACGAACCTGCGGTGTAACTCCAAGCGATGGTACCGTCAGCGTAGTTTATCGCGGTCATGACTTCATCGTTGCTGACGAACACCTTTGTATCGTCGCGACTGAACGGAATCGTATATTGGGCACCGTTGAAAGTGACTTCCCATTCGATCGCACCCGTTGCACCGTCCAAGCGCCACGCTTTACCGATCTTTGAGCCGACGACGATGTCGCCATCCGGTCCGATGGTCGGCGAGCAACTCTCGTAGTCGCTGACCTTGTTGTAATTGGTCTGGAAAGCCCATACCCAGTCCATCGTGTTCGGATCGACGGCGAAGATACGACCAGGCGGATGCTGGCTAAAGGCCTTTACAGTAGTAATGTAAATCAGCCCGTTGTCCCCAATCGCGGGCGTACATTGAATCCATCCCAAGGCGTCGAAACTGCCGAGAATAGCACCGGTTGCTACATCGAATTTGACCAAGTCACTGCCGATCCAAGTACCGTAGTAACCGATACCGTCAGCCCCAATGGCTGGTCCGTGACTGACCACTTCTGTCGGACTCATGCGGTAGTCGATCCACGGCGTCGTAATGGTCCCAGGATCCGGCCCGCTAATCGCCCTGCTGTTGCCAAAGCGGTTCTGGAGCTCCATAGGCCAGCCGATAAGACGTGGGAGTTCGTATTCTACGAAATAGGGTAGAGCCACAGTGCCCGTTGCGTTGCTCCACTCACCCAGCGGAGTCGCCGGGTCGAAGTAAATCACCGGAGAGCTGCCACGCGGCTCTCCGAACGCCCAGTTCGTATAATTGAACGGTTCCGCAGTCACCCATTTCCAAACCCCTAAATCCAGGAATCCCCCGAGATAGGTATCCCACAGCAACCCGCCAAAAGTGTTAATAAGGAAATCTTGCTCTGCTTGAGATGTGATCGTGAGCAGGTGCCCCGTGACACCCCTATAGGAACTGCTCTCCGCAGCAACTTTCGCGTCGGTCCAGGTGCGAGGGGTCGTCTCTAACCGATAAACGTGGCCGTTTGCAGACCATTGCGTTTGCGCCTGACTCACGGAGGGGAACCCCGCGAACAGGCTCGCACAGGCAATCAAGGCCCATGCGCCACCAATACCTCTCATCCCCACTCGACCACGGCTTCCCATTGTACAAACGCTCATCGCGCCTCGCCCTAGGTTTTCCATACCACGATTATATCACGAGGATTTACCGCCAACTCACAATGTCCGACAGTTTATAGAAGAAAAATCGAAGACAACTTGCGGAGGAAGGACGGGGGACAACGAACGAAGTCAATCCGCGCATACCACGGGCATGAAGCGAAACGACGACGGCCCGCTGAAGGACAAGATGCATATTGACCGACACGGCGAGGCAAGAGGCTCGCCTCGCGCTGGCCAGTTGTCGCAGGCCGTCTACGGAACGATCACCCAAGCGGTCATGTCGAAGCTGATCAGCCACGGGAATTGGAGCACAATGCCAGCCTCCTTGTAACTGACCTTGGCTTTCATCTCCATCGTGCCCGGTTCGATGAACCGCTGCGGATCGACTGTGATGATGATTTCGACGATCGAATCGACCGTCGTGGCAATCATGAAGTCGACCTGTTCGTATGAGTTCGTGTCGTAGTTCCAAAGCTCGATCCACTGTCCGATGTTGTTGATCTCGGCGTGGGCCTCCACTCTGAACCGAAGCTCAGAAGGCGTCTCGGTCGAAGCAGTTCCGACGACGATGAGCTGCACCTGCCGCTCAGATTGGTTCAGCGTGATCCCCGGCAAGACCGTCATCCAGCAATCGTCGCTATCGAACAGATGGCCCAGCCCGCCGTCGGCCAGTACCCCGCGGAACAGCCAGAAGCTGTCTGGCAAGATCTTCAGTTCTTCGTCCTGGTGGACGATTAGAAGCCCGCCGGGTTCGCCGGGATCACCGGTAAAGCCCACGTAAACGGATCCGTCCGGACCGACTGAGAGCGGGCCCCTGACTTCGTTGCAGACGTGAACCTGCCAGATGCATTCCCCCGACGGCAAAATGGAATACAGGTCACCGGTAATGTTGCCGACATAGATTCTGCCGTCGTGTCCGACGCTCGGGGCCGTGCAAATCTCGACGGACGTTGTGTACGACCACATGCGGACGCCGTCGCTGACCCGAAGCGCGTACAGACGGTGATCAAGAGAGGTGACGTACGCTATGCCGTCGGCGCTGAATCCCGGAGCGGTCAGTACTTGGTCCAGGGCCGTGAAAGTCCAGCGAGTGGATCCGTCGGTCGGGTCGAGCCCGTAAACCGTTCCGAAGACCGAGCCGACGACGATCGTGCCGTCGGAGGCGACGCCGGGCGCGCCCAACCTTGACGCGAAGTTGACGCTCCAGGCCACGCTGCCGTCCGCGTAGTTTAGGGCTGTCATGGCGGTACCGTTGCTCGCATACACCATCGTGTCGTCGCGGCTGAACGGAATCGTGTAACGACACTCACCGACCGGCGCTTGCCAAACGACCGCACCTGTGGCGCCGTTTAGCCGCCAAACCCTTCCGATCGTCGAGCCAACAACGACGTCGCCGTCCGGGCCGATGTTCGGGGAGCAACTCTCCCAGTCGTTTACCTTGACGTATCCGGTAACGAAACTCCAGATCCAGTCCATCGTGTTCGGGTCGATCGCGAAGACCCTCCCTGGCCTTGTGCTGCCAGAATCCTGTACGGTCGTTATGAAGACCGTGCCGTTCGGCCCGATTGCCGGCGTGCACTGGATGAAGTTTAGGGCGTCGAACGAACCGAGGGCCTCGCCCGTGTTGTAGTTCCACTTGCAAAGCAGGTTGCCCGACCACGATCCGAAGTAGCCGATACCATCAAAGCCGAGCGAAGGGCCGTGGCTGACACCGCCGGCGGGACCCAAAAGGGTTTCGATCCGCGGCCTCATGAGCTCTCCGGGATCCGGCCCGGTCACGGCCCTGTCGGTGCCGTACCTGTCCTGCCCTTCCATCGGCCAAGCGATGAGCGTGGTGGTATCGTATTCGACAAAATAACCGAGCGAAATATTGGGGGTGATGTCGTTCCATGTGCCGAGTGTGGCTGCACCAAAAAAGTTAATGACCCCGGTATTGTTGTTTGGTTCGCCAGGCGCCCAGTTCGTGTATCCAAACGATTCACCGGTAACCCATTGCCATACGCCCTGGATTTCGAATCCACCCGTCCACTTTTCTCTAAGCGGCTCACCGAAAACGTTGATGATAAAGTCCTGCTCCGCTTGAGAAGTTATCGTGAGCAAGTGACCACTGACGCCCAAAAACGTTCTGTTCTCCGCATCGAGTTTTGCGTCGTTCCAGGTCTTCGGCGTGGTCACTAACTCATACATGTGACCGTTCCCGGACCATTGCACCTGCGCTTGGCCCACGGAGGGGAGCACCGCGAACAGGCTCGCGCAGGCGATCAAAGCCCCAACGCCGCCAATACCCTTCATCCCCACTCGACCACGGCTTCCCATTGTACAAACGCTCAACGCGCCTCGCCCTAGGTTTTCCATACCTTGATTATATCACGAGGACTCACACCAAGCTTAGAATGTCAAACAGTTCTTCAACGAAGGATCCAAGACAACTCGCGAAGGCCGAGTCAGGTTCGAGTTAGCGGTGGAGGCTACGGGAATCGACCCCGTGACGCCCTGCCTGCCAGCTCGGTGCGGCCAGGTGCGCTGAACCTTGTGGAGATACCTCAGCCCGTCGCACTCCTGGGCCTTCGTCTTCGCGCGCTTGTTCTTGGTCAGTTTTCGTAATGTGGGGATAAACTGATTCCATGGGTGATCATCAAACCGCTGAATTCCAGGAGCGTCATGGCACTCGTACTCTTCGCGTTGAAGTCGAAGGGCAGGTCGTGCACCTGACGGTTCTGGATGGCAACTCCAAACAGTACGCAGGGAGCGGCGACGTAAGCGACGTCGTACAGCTTCTTCAAGCAGAAAACGGGCGCGCCGCCCAGCTTTCTAGCAAGACATACGCTTACCAACTGAGCCTCGACGGCGAATACGTTACGCTGAATGTGGATCCACATCTGCAGGTCGCCGTTGAGGACTTCGAGAAACTATTCCCGAAACTAGAGGAACAATCCAGCTAGCACCGCGCCCCAATCCCATAGCAGAGGCCGATTAACGGCCGCGAGCCTTCCAGTATTGTCGCGACCGGTGCCGATCTACGGCGTCCGAAAGGCGTACATGATCGAGTGGCGCGACCAGGGAGAAGGCGAGAAACCGTGCGGGGTTCACTGAATTGATGTTACGTAACGACGCTAACGAGCGCGGCGTAGCGGCTCGGAAACTCGCAGTTTGTCCTTCGCCCTTTTGACGGGTCTCGTCATCGCCAGAAAGCCACCTAATGCAACGAGGAAAGCACTGATCCAAACGAGCACGGTCAGAGGGCGATAAAGGAGCTGCACGGTAAACACTTGACTGGGCGGAAGCAGTGAGATGAGTGCGCGGTCGGTTGTCGCGTCGAGCGCGTGGAGCGCGATCTTCAGGTCGTCGTTTACCTGCGCGTGCCGCTCCTCTGCAGTGTTGCCGGCAGAGCCTGGACCAGGAGCCAGATACGTCGGTCAACTAGGGTGCCAGTATGCGCCTCGCTTGTCGCGCTTGCGCTAGGCTGTCGCACCGATCGTCACTTTGTAGATTGCGCAGTGTTAGCGAAGCCCGTGTCAGCAACGTGTGTCACCGAAGCGAGCGTCGCGACCTGAGGGAGAAATGGTGGAGGCTACGGGATTCGAACCCGTGACCCCCTGCTTGCAAATTGGGTGGACATGGTTCGTTAGGTTCAAATTGCGTCCTCAGAACCCCACAAAACACCCCAGATCGCCGTACCGAGTATGTCATACAGTATGTCAACTAGAAGCGACGGTTAATCCTGTGACGCTAGGCGCATGCCGTTTCTCGGCATCTATCAGTGGCGGGCTTTGATTGCTCAAATCGTGGGCGTTTCTAACAATGGACTTAGGTACCCCGGACGGGATTCGAACCCACGATCCCCGCCGTGAAAGGGCGACGTAAGTTGATCAAAGACAGTCGGCACTGCAATCCTTACTTGCTCTCTCAAGTCTGCGTCTGATAAACTCTGAGAATGGCAGGAACGTCATTTCAGGGAGCGCTAGATCTCATGCCAGACGCGGCCACTAGAGATGCCGTCACTTTGGTGCTCAATCGTTGGCTGGCCGATGCCACAAGCGGCATCGGTCGATTCGTCGTGTCGAATGTTGTAAATGGAGAGCATTTCCTTCCACCGCGCTTGATGAGGGATCTCGTAGAACATCTCCTGACCGTAAAGAATGAGCCCGTTAATGAGGTGGCCGAGACATATGAATCGAAATGCTACACAATGACATTAAAGGGAGGCTTGATACGCACACCAAACGACTTGCCATCACCGACTGTTGTCGGACGGGCCATCAATCGGGAGAAACTTATCGTAGAGTTGTATAATGCTTATGGCCAAAGCGCGAAACACGCTCCATATTTTAAATACTTTTCCTCACCAGCTCACGCCCGTCTCTTCGTTTCGGACCTTGTGAGCGGCAAAATGGAAGAAGACGCTAAGAATCTCCTGATGAGCAGTTTCGGCACTTGGGTGACCTGGCATGAGGTCGCTAACTCAAGTCCATTCTCATGGCTGACTCAGAACATTGCGGATGAGGTTCGGGCTGGAATGGGTCTGGATGGACAAAGTTTAGGTGATATCCTTTTGCTAGAATACCGTGTTGAGAATCTAAAGGAACTATACCGTCCGACAATCGCCGATGCAGGCCTCTATGAATACTTTCAGCCACCACCAAGCACGTACCCTTGGTATGGGCGTACACGACCCTGGCATGAGGACATGGCCAAAGGCAGACGCAAGCCAGTCCTGGCACAGCCAGTTTCGCATCCAGAAGCCCTCCATGAGCCTATACCGTTCTCTGCGCTTCTCTTACCAGTAAAATCTTTGCCATGAAGGATCACAGCTATCTCAAAGGCGTGTCTCAGTCGCGCCTTAAGGATATCCGACAGGACAGCGAGGCTACGCTTGCCCACCTTCGATCACTCGACGGTCTCGACTGGGAGCACCTTCTGTATGACATTTGCGGCGAAGATCCAACTGCCCTAGAATTGATTGTTGCGAGACCAGCAGAGCTTGTAACGAACGCCGCTAGCCTATTCCGCAATCTTAGTGAACAGACAAAGATGCTCGCATCAGATGCCCTAACCCGGGTCATCCGTTCTCTACAAGAGGATACCGATGCCTCAGTCCTCGAAAACGCTCTCTTTTTGGCTGAGTACATTCCTTTCACGTGCGACACCAGTATCTTAGCCAACATTGTAAACAATACATCCTATGATATCTCTCTCCGCTGTGCCGCGTTGGCCGCTCTAAGCGCGAACAGCTCCTCACAGTTCGACTGGTCACGCATCGATGCGCGCGAAACACCAGAATTTATACCGATTATTGCCATCAGCCTCAGCAACGCTGCGCCTCTAGAAGCATTGAGACTTCTATCGAATCTTACGCATGGTGTGGATTCTCTGACCATCACGAGTACAGCCAAGACAATCATTAGCCACCTAAGTCGACAGGAAGCCGATGATATACGCTCAATCATACAAGAAGCCCAGCCTTACGCATCAGCCGCTCTAAAGTTCATTCTAGAAGACAAAAAGTTCTTTGACGACTTTGGCCGATCATTCTCATCAACCCGAAAGCTAAATACATTAGTTAGAAACATTATTGACAGTAAAGGAACAGTGAAGTATATTTACACGGGCTACTATTCAGGAAGTCATACGTTTCCAGATACCCCCAAACCCATTAAAGATTATGTTCAGGCGATGGTCGACGGCCTTCAAGACATCATATCTCCAAGGAGCATTTCTGATCGGTTCAATTTGATTGAGGCTCGCCTGCCGCTAGTCTCATTCGATTCCTTGATCGATGACGTTTTCGACGGAGAGATGATTCAAATGGAACCCGCCTTTGCGTCAGCTAAACGCCTTCGCAGGGGCTCGATGGTGACCGTTGGAGTGATTAGAAAGGTAAGTGTCATTGTTCCAAAAAGACATATCGCGGAAGTGAGGAACGCTTTTAGATTGGAACCGGATCCAACACTTATTAGCAATGTTCTTCGCTTCTGCATTAGGCATAACTTCAAGCTCATATCGCAACCATCGAGTGCGATTCAAGAAGAACTTACCGCTATAGCCGAAGAAGAAGTTTCTGTCATAGCGATGATACACTTACACGATCCGAAAGTGCTTCAATGGGCACCTCTTTTCAAAGCCCCATATACAGCCGTCAGTGATGTACAGGATCTCGGTTTATTACTTCGTCATGCGAACGATTTGAATGTTCCAGAGTCCGAGCATCGGATTCTTGTCATTGTCGACACAATCACAGCAAAAATCATAAGAGATCTTGAAAAGGCATCAATAACCGTCATACCGGCTGAATTTGATCATCCTCTTGATGTTGGCTATTTCGTGCCGTCAGCTGACAGTTCATATCGGCGACTAATCGAGGCATCCGTCCAGAAAGCACTATATGATACGAGGAAACAAAAGTGGGATAGTCGATTTGCACAGATTATGAAAGTTGGTAGTGTAGAATTACTCCCTACTGGACCTGATTATTCTCACTCAACAGGCGAATTCGAATCGGTGGAGGGCTTGGTGATTGAAGATATCAAGAGATCGAGCCGGCGGGATCAGTGACAGAGAAAGTTGATGACTGACTTTGGATTGACACTTACTGTATTGGCTGCGTACGTGGCAGTTATTATATTTTTAGCCGTACGCGATTGGAGATCGCACAACGCTCCGAGCTTTGCAATTGGAAAACGTGACGTCAGTTCGTTTCCAATCATGGCATCTGTAGTAGGAAATCTCCGGGATGGTGCCGGCGTCGCTGCGTGGATAGTACTAGGAATCTATTTTGGGTTCGGTGCGTTATGGCTAACGCTAGGGTTGTGTATAGGATTGTTCGTTCTTGGTTGGCTTGCCCCCAGGATACGGAAATTAGCAGCAGATAAGGACTATTTCAGCGTCAACCAGATGATCCGCGACCGAGTTGGGCCTCTGACAGAACGTGTGTCATCTATCATTATTGCTGCAACAGCCTTTCTATACGGTGCGGTTCAGGTAAACATTGCAGGTTCAGTGTTTGCGTCGCTCTTCGGAACGCATGTTGTATTTGGTGTGATTCTGACGATAGTGATTGTTGGATTGTATCTCTCGTTAGGCGGATTTGCTACGAGCGTTAGGACTGGTGTGTTTCAGTGGTTTATCATTATGCTCATAGTACTCTTACCCTGGATAGCGCAACCGAGTGGGTGGCCAATTCCATCGTTAGAATCTTTCATGAGTCCGGGCGCAATGGTGATCGTAGCCTTCGTGGGCCTAAGTCTGTTAGTAACCCTCTCCTCCTCCGACCTATGGCAATTGATCTTTTCCGCGCGTTCGGGACGCGATGGAAGATCCGGACTCCATTGGTCGATGCCTATGTATGTTCTAATATCGATTGGTTTGGTACTATTTTCCTCGGTTGTGGCGACTGCAGTAGGACCAGAAGTTGAAGGACAGGATGCGTTCTTCGCTCTCTTTACAGTCGGTGTAATGCCCTCTTTTGTTGTTGCTCTGATCGGAGTGTTTGTTGCGGCATCGATTATGTCTACTCTAGACTCCCAGGTATTTCTATTCAGTTCTACTATAGTTGGTCAGTTCCGACCTGAGTCAAAAACCGACGATCCCGCAACAGAACGGAAGTTGCGTGCTGTAATTGTCGTAACAATGATAGCTCTGGCACTCCTGGCACTCACCATCACCGACATCATTCAATTCCTATTTGGTGCGGTGACCTTGGCGACCGTTCTTGTGCCTGTGCTAATAGTTGCCTCCATAGGCAGGGAACATGGAATCAATGACAAGGCCTGTGCCTTTGGACTGATTGTTGCATCTATGGTTTATGCTTACCTCTTCCTGAATGGACTATTTGACAATTTAATAATGACTCTTCTTCCTGCGGCGATATCGATCGCGATTATTGCCGTTATTCTGGCTGTATCTGCATGGAGTCGGATCAAAAAACCAGACCGCTGAGTGGACTTAACTCGTCGGTAGTGACTGTCTAGTCCTGAATGTACGGGTATTTTGCGGAGCAAAGCCTAGTGATTGGTACAACTCCGCGCATATCGAACTGCGTGTGTCCTGTAAAAAACGCGTCAAGGTCGCCTAGCTTAGACTTGAACCACCTCCATGTTTGAAGGAGCGTCTCAATTGAATCATTATGCGACGATCTACCCTGTCAGCGACGCGTTCACGATGGCTGATGGCGTCATCGACTGTGGCTTCGTCGAGTCTCATTCTTACAATCTCGTGATGATCGCTGCTTCAAGATCAGAGTACGTCGTCATAGGCGGTGCGATAAGTGGCGCAAGAGTGTCTCTCATGAAAGCATCTTTGTCATTTCCGCAACGCTGAAGATCAAGCAGTCGCTTCAGCTCAACATATATATCTCCGCTAGCAGACTTCAAATCGTCGGCAGAATTGCCTCTTGCCGTACTAGCAGCTAGCTTGTCCCGTTTGATTTGTAGAGCCTCAGCTAACTTGTCCTCTTTTCCGACATCTTTCACCAACGCTTCTATCACGTCATCTGCGAATAGATAAGACTCAAGATTGCGTTGACCTAGGACGAATCCACCAGCGTTCTCGAACTCAATGACTTGCGCCGGCGACTTGTCATCTCTGTCAGCTAGTGCAACGAACCGGGAGTTTGGCAAAATCCGTCCCAATGCCTCCCGTACAGAGACAGCATTTGCTAGAACCTGGTCAGCCGAGCCACCGGAGACGAAAATTGTTTCAGCATGCCTTGCGCCTAGAATTCTGTTGTATATCTCAGCGTCGTAATCCTTCCTTCGCGTTCCAACTGTCGACCCCTCGCAGACAATCACGACTCTGGGTGCGATTCGCTGCGATAGATCGTCAAGCGTGATGGACAGGAACTTCTCCCAGGCAACCCGATCTAGGTTGCTTGGTAACAGCTTTCGAGGAACATCCAGATCGACACCTTCGAAATCAATCAAAGTGACAGAATCAGGATTTGCGACTATCATCTCCTGCGCTGCGCGGAGTACCCCTAAGGAGTGAGTGGTAACCCACAACTGACACTCATCGGGCAAAATGTTCACCATCTCCTTCAGCAGCTTTCCTTGAATCCTCGTGTGCAGATGCGTATCCAGCTCATCGACGCAGTACACCGTATTTGAGAAATATCGCTTCTTAATGTGCAGGTCAAGAATCAGGTCAAAAGCGGCCTTCTCTCCACCTGATAGATTCTTATAGTGAAACGATTGCACTTCGCCCTTTTTAAAGTAAAACGCGCCTGCTCCGAGTGGATCGGAGATGTTGTTCAGAATCAAGTCCTCGAAAACTCGTTGCATCGACTCCCGGATGCCACCTATAAGCTCACCTCTTAATTCCTGAATTGTCTTGTTATTGTTTTCCTCAGAATAGACCCCCGACATGGTGTCGTATATGAGTCGACGATAATTGTCAGATACAGTCTGATCGTTTTCAATCGAGCGCTGTATGCGAGGTCGCTCAGACGGATCGTCCGGGCGGTTAATTCCGTCAACGGAAAAGTCGGGGTCGTTTCGATAGGCTGTCCGGATGTTCAGCATCCCTTTGTGCGGTTGGGCGTCGCCGTGCAGTGTAACGCTTACTGACTGGTTCCAATCGAATGCTGTCGCCTGGCTCTTTTGATAGTACGCTAAGTCCTGATTGTATCCAAATCCAACACTGCGATGATACCAGTGGATTAAGGCGTCAAATAGCGATGACTTCCCGCAACCATTTGGGCCAACGACTACTACGAGTTTGGCAGATTCAGGGATGTCAGAAATCTCAAGATCACTGAAACGCTTGAAGTTTTTAAGTTTGATTGATGAAATTCTCATTTGTTTTAGTGTGTTATTTTACTGCTAAGGAGTTCACCTAGTCGGTGCTTGTCCAGCGCGGGACGTGCGTACTCTTTTGGCAGGGCGCCTTTCAGCCGTGGGTTGTCGCGCTCGATGGCGACTATGGCGTCATCGACCGTCATGCAGATCGTGAACTGGATCGCGTTATCTTGGATGAATGCCCAATGCGCCTCTTTCGGCACCCAGAAGACGTTCTCAGCGTTGTACTCGTCTTGGTCTTCCGGGTGTGCGCCTTCGTATTGGCCCTTGCCTTCAATGAGCTTGGCGTGTTCTTCTTCGAAGCTGTCAGAGATGAACTTAAGGAAGATCAGTCCTAACACGACGTGCTTGTACTCCGCCGCATCCATGTTGTTGCGGAGCTTGTCTGCGGCCAGCCAGAGTTTGGCCTCGAAGCCAAGGTTGGCGTTTGATTTGCTGTCCTTCGCTTTTCTGCCCATATTTGCGTTCATGTTACTCTGTGCCTACCTAGACGCCACACACAACTCCTGTTGGAGTCAAGGATTACACGTAGTGTTATGTTCGAGGTAGACACAGGCCTGCGGATGGTCGGGCTGTAGCCGTCCCGTAACAGCAGGCATCGAGGGAGTCCGTAGGATCCTCCGATGAGGCGTCCACAGCTCGTGTCATCCGGGCCTGACTACAATACCCAGACCCTAACATTCAAACTCAATGATTGGAACGCAAGTAGTGCAAGATCTCCCACATCGCCTTGCAATCGACTTCGTTGTAGCTCTCGACTTCTGGCATGAGCGGGTCTCGGCCGTCGAGTGCGGCTTCTCGCACTGGGACACCTGTTTTCATGACTTGTTCGTAGCACCACCAAGCTGCGGTCATGGCTTCTGTTCCGCCGGAGACTTGGCTCTCAGCCCAGACGGTCTCGATTAGGCCCATGCTCTCCATCGAACGCGTTATTGGTTTGAGGCTGTGACCCTGCGTGCCTCGAACCATAACAGGTTCTTCCTTCATCAATTTCTTCAGCAAGTCGTACCAAGGGACGTCCTTCCACTGAGGCTGATCGTGGCGGTCGGCTGCTTTGCCAAGCTCGCCAGGCTCGTGGCGGAACCAGTGGAAGATGTGCGGCTGCTCGATATTCGAAGCAAGCCGTTTTCTCGTCTCCTCCATGTATGCCAGCCACTCCTCGATGATTCGCTTCTCTTCTTCGTAGGTCTCCTCTTCCATCGTCCAAACTTTGAAGACGAAATCACTGTTCTCTTCGTGGCCACATCCGATCATGAAAATCATCGGCTTGCCGTTCATGTTCGGTAGCTTGGTGAAGTCGTCGTTCAGACTGTTCAGGGTTTCGAAGTCGACGTAGAATTCGATCCCTAAGTTCTCGATCCAGTCAGCACGGTTGGCGGATATGTGTGCTGGCGAGACAGGAGGCACTTCATCCACTTCACGATCCTCGCTCGCCGTCAACGCCTCGAAGACACCTTTCCAATCACCACTGTTCTTGCTCTTCGTGTTTGGAGCTAGTCGTGGATCGCTGGGAGGATCCAGCGTCCAATCCTTGCCGTGTTCTCGCAGATCACGGATCCACTGCAGGCCCTCTTCGACATTCACAAGAGTCCTCGGATCACCTGGCTTCGCCCAACCAAGAGCGTCGAAACAGCTAACTGAACCGTTGCCTGCAGAACGCCCAAGGATGTAAGACCGAGCGAGGTCGCGATTGAGCATCTTTGCAAGTGCGCCTTCGTACAAAGCGAGCTGAACCTTCTCCCAGTTGTGCTTCGAACTCAAGTCACCCTTCTTGTTCAGCCCAAGACCCTTGTACTTGATATCGACGACGTAGTAAGTGTCTGCATCTCCGTCGAGCGATCCCGGCACGAGCTGATCCATCGCATCCCCTCGGACGATAAGATCCGGAACTCCGAAGACCCTCCTTTCGTCGTCTCTGACAAGACCCTGGTAGATTATCTCCTGACCTTGCTGAATCAGCCGAGTCGTCTGCTCGTAGACAGAGTCGTGATTCCCACGTGCGCCATCAACGACCTGAACATCGAAGCGATCACGAATGAGATCGAGCACTCGGTCTTCAAACTCGTTTCCTTTGCTGCGAGTGAAAACGCTGAGGTCTGCTTCCTCGATGTAGTTTTCGTCCTCCTCGTCCTTAGCATAGCCGCTCTCCAGGCCGAACATGTCGAGCCAGTCGAGCAACTGGTCTCCGTTCGTCCAGTTGTAGAGTTCAGACGCGTAGATCCAATCGTTCATCTGTCTCCTTGCTGCCGCGTACGTACATGTGTAGTACGACAACTCCAATCAGGCTACCCACGAAGGCTTGGGCGTTGGTAGCTGCGTGCCTCTTTTGATAGACTTCTCAGAATGCCATCACCTTGTCACGATTGCGCGCCATAGACTGATTTCAATTTAAGTAGAACTCCATGTCTGCATCACCCTGTCAGATCGGAGTATTGTCTCTGCTTCTGGCCAAAACACTCCGACATTTAATCATTCGAAGGAATGAAGCCGCCGCGCCCGCTTGATGTACCTGTGAAACGAATCACATTCACATCCGGACTGTCATCGAGATCCTGAGGAGGGCTTTCGTTTTCAAGCACGATCAGCTGTTCGTCGCCAAATGCAACAGCGAGGTCTCTAAAGAACGAGGCTTGTACATCATGGCTAAATTCGCCTTCGTCTGCGTCGGGCTCTCTGTACACAACCAGCGGTGAGTCGATCACAACGAATCCAGGATGTGGCAGTTCTCTGGTTACACAGTATCGAAGCAGGGCAAAGGTAAAGGCCGCGTGTGTGACCGCCCTGACGCCTTTTCCATGACTCGTCCGCCTGCGTCCAGATATGACGACGTCCCAGTCGCTTTCGCTAAAAGTCACCCGAGTCAGGCCCGGGAAGTTCCATGCTCGTAATCTAACCTCAACTTCGGCACAAAATCCCTCGTATTCACTTGCTCGTATCTCTCCGCTTTGAAGATTGCTTGACACAGTCTTTGGTTTGGCCTCTACCTCTTCAACGAGTTCTTCCAGTTCAACAAGTCTTTCTATTAGGCTTATCGCTTGGCGGACACCTTCGCGTTCCTCCTGATTGCGTCGAAAGTGACTTAGTGCTTCCTTCATTCGCGGCTTGAGAGTCTCTTGAAATTCTTGTCCAACCGCTGCTAATTCACCCCTAACATCCCTTCTTCTTGCTTCTAATTCACTTCCCTCACGACTAACTTCATTTCGTGTTGAGTCTAGATCGTCGATGAGCGATCGAATACGATTTGCTTCTGCGGCTGTTGCTTCCGCAACGACTACAGGGTCTGTCTGTTCCTCCTGATGCTCTGTGTCATGGTGCTCTGCGAGTGCCCCGCATATCGGGCAGCGTTCTATTGTCATCTCAGCCAAGAGTTTCCCTGTTTCTGCAATAGCTTCCAGGCGTCGGAGATCCGATAAATACTGTTGTCTTAGTAGCGCGAATCGTTCTGCAAGTCCGGTCAGGACGTCTAGTCGGGACTCGTCCGCCCGTAGTTGCTCCCAAATACCTCGACGCCTTTGTTCTATATCCGAAACCGATTCCTGAGCAGAGCTCAACTCAATCAAAGCCTCGTCATATGCAGCTTCCGATTGAGCAAGCTGATTTTGAAGAGATGAGAGATCAGAGACAGTCTCCAGCTTCTCAATTTGCTCGCGTGTTTGTTCAACGAGCTCCTGGACTACTTCGACTTTGGCTTCAGTTCGGGCACGCGATAGCTTGGGCTCCTCAGATGCAACGACGGCAGAATCGTCATTGCCCGATAGTAGTAGTCGAAACACCGACTTCTCCACAGTTGCGTTGACGACCTGACCCGTAAGTACAGGAGACGTCGAGCGGATCACCTCTTCTTCTGAGACGATGGACAAATGTGCCAAGTCCCTAAAACTCAGTTGCCGAGTCACGCCATGCTGGTTCTTTCGAACCTCTTTGCCCAATAGTCCAGTGATTTCCAACAGCAGGTGAGAAAGTGTGTCTTCACGCTTTGGATCATGCTTTGGACGTAGCGAGAGCTCATCTTGACCGGGACGTAGGAGTCGGAATTCGCCTCCCTGTAAACTTCGGCTGAGTGAAATTACTTCACTATCAGAATTCTTCTTAATGTCTAGTATAACGGTGTCGTATTTTGCTACCTCAGGCACTTCTTCAGGAGTAACACTGGCACCAAGCATGAAATCGATGCACTGAAGAATAAATGTCTTTCCCGTGTCTGACGGGCCCGTTATTACGTTCAAGCCATTCGTGAATCGGACTTCGGCATCTTCGACATCTGATCCCGTTAGTGCAAGTCGGACGAGGTGGAAGCCAAACTTGCTCAAACCGTTTCCTCCAACCAAAGGACTGATTCCAATTCAAACTCCGCTCCCCATTCACCTAGGTTTTCTTGAACAAGGAGATCCAGTTCGCTATCGGACATTGGGCCGAACGTGCTTACTACCCACTCTGCGCGATCTCGCAGTCCGATGACATATGCCGACCCTAAAGTGTCCAAGAACGCACCCGTATGATCCGTTCCGGCAAAGAACACTCCTTTTGGTTGATAACGCTGTTGAACGAGGCCTCGGCTCATAAGGAGATACAAGCCTTGACGCAGAGACTTCCTACGCACTAGAAGCTCGCCGCTCCGGTGCGGCGTCTTGGGGTGAAGACCTATAGGACCTTCAGGAATGTCGTCAGAGTGTACAAGCAAGTAATCGAAGACGACTAATCGCTGCAATGAGTACTCATTGGGAAATGCATCGTTGAGGATTGCAAGCGTGCGGAGCCCAATTTCGACCGGCCCGTTGAAGGGGTCAATGAACCGCTCCTCAGCAATCCTCATGGCTTCACCCACACTACGTCGTTTCGATCATTCGCTAGCTGATGGCAGATTCCTCCACGATCTTTGATATTCATGCGCGGAAGCAAAGCGTGCGAAGTCAGTTGCAGTTCCCTCGAAGCCTTCACCACTAAGCGGACGCATTCAAATCCGTCAACGTGATCTCTTCTAATCTCATCGCGCACCCCGTGGTGAACCTCATCTTGAAGTTTCTCGTATTCACCCACTGGCAACGAGTCCCTAGATAGGCTTCGCAAGGACTCGGCACTGTAGAACTCTATGCGAGAGTCCTGATAGTGACCGTCGATTCCTTCTTCATCGGCAATGTCTGAATGCTCAAGTACTTCACGTTCAAGGTGTTCGGAGTACGCAGCGAACAACTTGCGAAGATAGACGACTTCGTTAGCTTCTGGAGTGGCTGGAGGATCCTGAGCCTCTTGCCGCTCCGGTAGGGCTCCTCCAAACCTCGCCAGATGCCATGAGGTCTCGCGATGCTCCGTTACCAACTGAAGAGGTGGAATGTAGCTGAAGATAGAAAAATCTAGTCCATCCAAGTAGGCACGAAGATCTCCTTCAAGCTTGACCTCTCCAGTCGAAGTGATTCCCTCCTTGCACTTCCTGTCCCAATTCGTGATGAGGCCGCGGCGCAGTTCTTCAGGTTTTCTTAGCAGATTCGCAAGTGCTGTACCAGCGCCCTGTGGAGCGACAAACGAGTATGCTCGCGGATACGTGAACTCGCCTCGATGAGCGTAGTACACGAGCTTCCCGAGTTCTAGCCAAATGTCAGAGGGGTGCAACGGATGGTCATAGTGCTTGCATTGGTAGTTGTCCCATAAATCGTGATTGTCTTTCTCCGGGAACCCGATGACATCGCGCCCCATGTCACCAGCACCGCCACACCGTTCAACCCGGTCATATTTCGCGGCCGCCCCATTTGCCCATTCAAGAACTAATTCTTCCCATTGCTCGCTGCTGTACAGCTTGATCCGCTTGATGGGCAGGATTGGCGGCCCCATCATGGCCGTATCTGCGGAAACGGCTGCGGGTGCTGGCGGTTCTGGCATGGGCACTGTATTGCTCAAATCACACCCCACGCCCTATTGTCGTCAAACGACTTCCAGCTTGGTTTACGACGAGTCACCCACACGACAGCTTCAATCGCATCGTTGTCTGATGCAGCAACATGCCTGGCGGCAAGCCGTGCATCGTACGTCGATGGGAGATTGACTCCAAGATTTACCCTGCAGGATCGAAGCCACTTCCGCGCCTCTGGTCTGCAATTGCGGATTTCGAATTTAGTAAACGTAGTCGAGAGGTTCTCTGGCAGGATGAAGGGCAAGCCACGCTTTGACCCTCCGCCGGTCTGGACGTTCCTGTCAAAGATATTATCCTTAATCATGTCGTGTGTTCCCACGACGAGTAGAACACGGTGCGTGCCTTGCTTCGTGCCGGTTCTGAAATGCTGGAGTCGAAAGAGATCGACGGCAAGCTCTTTGAGCCACGACCTTGTGCTTCCGGTTGGACGAAGCCACTTCGCCTCCATGCCGAGGTCAAGTTGTTTCCCTCGTTTCGTTTCTCTGACCAGGTCGATGAACTTGTTGGAGATGTCTGGATGAGGTTCTTCAGTCCTAATCTTTCCTGTCCTTTGAGAATCGAGAAACTCTGCACTAAATCGCACGGCAGTGAATTCGTCCACAAATCCGAGTCGGTCGCATCTGCGCTCGAATTCGATTCGTGACGCAACTGCAACTGCTAGATCCCGCCAAGTGTCGCTCATGCTGTCATCTCGCCAACCACCGGTTGAGGCAAAACAGGGATGCTGGCGTAGCCTGGTTTCGCTCGCAACTGGTCGGCGGCCTTCCTGTTTGACCTCTCGACTGCCACAATGTACGCTTGTTGTGTTATTTCAACAGCTCCTTTTAGACTTGAGATCTGGTGTGGCCTAGTCTACCGATCTGCGTTGGCGTTAGAGTTGAATCAGAGCGCTTTCAGAGAGATTTAATCACAGGCCAGCGGATGGCCGGGCTGTAGCCGTCCCGCAGTGTAGCGGAGGGCATCGAGGGAGTCCGTAGGATCCTCCGATGAGGCGGCCACAGTCCGTGTCATCCGGGCCTGAATCTGGGGCAGTCGGCTGAGACTGCCCCATTCAAGAGTCAGATCACAGCAGACAACATGAACTTCACGGTCTGCTGGATGTGCTGGAGGGAGTCGGCCAGGGCTTCAGCGCTGCCGCCATAGAGACCAATGTAGTCCCTGCTCCTGGAGTAGGTGTCGAGCCCGAGGACAGAGCAGACGACGAAGGCGACAGCCTCGGCTTCCAGCTCTTTGGTCTTCTTCGACGCCTTGCGTTCACCTCGGTGCATCAGCTCGTGAGCCAGCTCGTGTGCAAGCACAGCGAACTGTTCACCCTCAGGTAGGTCCTTGCACACCATGACTTTGCCTCCTTGTGAGACACCGTCTGGTCCTCCAAGAGAATCGACGTACTCGACCTCGATACCCTGGTCGTGTGCAAGGGCTGCGAGAGACTGGGTGAAGCGGCCTGGGTCTCCATGGACAGAGTCGAACTCTGGGAGACTTCTGCCATCAGTTTGCCTGATGTCATAGACCCGCACAGCTTTGAAGCCATAAAGGTCCCTGTTACCCTCTTCGTCCTTCTTGAGAAGGGGAGCCAGGATGACTATGCCCTTCTGCCCTCTCATAACCCATCTACCCACCTTCTTCCAGGTGTTGTAGCCTGCGACTCGCGTAGCCTCAGGCCTCTGGGTGAAGATCATCATGACGTTGAACCACGAGTAGTCGTGGAACCTCGCCATGGCCCTGAGGTAGTCGGTGAGCGTCTCTGAGCGTCCTGCCGCCAGGGCGCTGGAGAGCCGTTTGAGTGACGAGTCGATCGTATGTTGTACGTTCGTATTCATTGTTTTCCTTGCGAGGCGATGCTCGCGTGCATTCGAGCAAGAGCTGAGCAAGGGAAACACAGGGGGGGCAGTCAGACAAGCCGAGAGTTCCAGAGTCAGACAGCCCAGTTTTCTGTTATAAGGCCAGATTATCGTTGAAGGGCTTTGCCCTTGCGTAGCGGACCGATAATCTCCCTTATGACTTGAAGAACTGAGCTGTCGGGGTCGGAGAGTCGACCCCATACCGAAGGGGGGTACCCCGGGGTCTTGAATAAGACCGCCCCCCTCGTTATATAGGAAGCCTTGCAAGGGACTTCTTGTTGACACTTGTCGTATACTTCGGACGTTATGGAGAGTCCGGCGGTCGTCAAGGCGCTGTTGCCTTGGTTCCATCTTCTTGTTGAAGGGAGCCTTTGGATCCTTCTCGTCTGCCTGCTGACGGTCGTCGCCCGCACCATCAAGGCATCGACGAAAGTCTGGATCTTGCGATTCGCGTTCGCCAAGTTCTGGGTATCGGCGGTCGTGTTCGCCGTTTTCGGTATCTTCCTCGCGCCTGAGGTGCCGGCTGGAGAATCCACGGCCACACTCGTACAGTCAGGACAAGTGTTCTTCCTTGTCACTGCGGCCCTAATCATTCTCGGGCCGGCCTACGTTCTAGTGCAGTACCTCCGGATCAACTCGATTCTTAAGAGGCTCGCAACGAGCGGCTCTCCTATCGCAGGTGATGGGCTCAGCGAGTGCTCTGAGATCGCCGAGAAGGTTGGAGCTTGGCACATCCCGAGGGTAGTCGTCTCGAACCAGGTCGATTCTCCTGCGCTGGTAGGGCTGTGGCGACAGGCGATCGTTCTACCAGAAAGATACTCGCTTGAAGAGGGCACGGGTGACAGGCAACAGGTGCTGGCACACGAGCTGGCACACGTCATGCGGCGCGACCCGCTATGGAGCGTGCTACCGCTTCTGACTCTTGCCTCAATGCCCTGGAACCCTGTGCTGTATTGGGCGGTGCGGCTCTACCGGCTCTTCACAGAACAAGCTGCTGACGATACAGCTTTACAAGTTCTTGACGGTAAGAAGTCCGACTACGCAGGCTTGCTCGCACGATCTGCTACAGGCCAAACGTCGCTGACGGCCGGTCTTGCGTTCGGCAGGACGCACGTCAGCGACCTCAAGCAACGACTTGTGAACATCGGGCGGTTTAGCAATAATAATGGAAAGCTCGGCTGGATGGCTGCTGCCCCGATCGCGTTGACCCTCATCCTTCAGCCAGTAACGCCTGAATTCATCGGTAGGACGACGGCAGAGTTCGACAGGAAGTCAAAGGGTCTTCCCAGGTTTGAGGTCATAGTTCTGCCCCGCAATGCAGAGCTTGGGCCATCGACAGCGTGGGACGTCAACGAGAAAGGCGAGGTCGCGCTCAATTACAACTGGCGCTCACCGTTTATCTGGAGCGAAGAGGAGGGCTTGAAACAGATCCAGACGACACGGTTCGACAGTCAAGTAAACGGAGTCAACAACGATGGACTGGCAGTTGGCGGAAACATCAGGCGGATCGGAGTGTTCGGCGGAGGCGACGACTATAGCGAGATAACAGGCCTCAACGGCCATGCGTGGGACGTGAGCGAAGAGGGGCACGTTGTTGGCCGCTTCGACGGTGACGTTCCCACCGCGTTCCGATTTCACCCCAGTACGGGACTGGAGCTGCTTGAGGCGAGCGTGTTGGGCGATCTCCCGCACACGTACGCGTCTGCAGTGAACTCAAGCGGTACAACTATAGGCACCTTCTCGGACAATTACTTCAACGCAAGTAAGAACTTGGCCTGGATATGGGAGCCGGACGGAACCATCAGGATGTTGCCGATGCTCGAAGGCTCTGACTCGATGTCAGTCAGTGAGATATCTGACGACGGGGTCATCGTCGGCAATTCTTGGAAAGACGGTCGACACCTACCCACGACTTGGTTCGGAGCGGACCAAGTCGTACTCAACGATCAGCCAAACCTATTCGCGAACTCTTGGCAGTTTGCACTTAACAGCAAGGGGTATTCGGTGGGCTCCGGCTGGAACTCTGACGCCAAAGAGCGAACAGCGCTCATATGGACGCCCGACAGACGGGTGATGGATCTCAACGACCTTTGTGACGTGCCTGAAGGGCTTTGGCTTACTTTTGCTCGGGGGATCTCGGACAATATGTACATTGCTTGTGATGCCACTGACGGCGAAGAAGAGGTCGCAGTCCTGCTCAAGCCTATCTTCCCCCGGTAAGATCAGATCAGATATGCGTAAGAAGCCGACCGTCGGCAAGGCGGAGTTCGCACTGCTCGCTCACGTCGCACAGTCAGACGGTTTGAGCGTTGGGGAGATATACGGCCACTTCGAGTCGGAGGCAGGCTACTCCAGAAGCACGATCACCCAGATGTTGGAACGTCTGCGGAAGAAGAAGTTTCTCAAGAGGCGCAAGGAGTCCGGTATGTTCGTCTACCGCTCTGTCAAGCCATATGAGGAGCTGCAGTCAGAAATGATCGAGGGGCTCGTCACTGATGTTCTCGACGGCTCTGTATCCCCACTCGTCCACTTCCTTCAAAAGAAGGTTAAGCTCACCAAGGCCGAGGAAAAGGAACTCAAGAAGATTCTCAAGCGGATCGAAGAGGACTCCTGACCGACATCGACCAAGGGCGGGGAATGCGCCGGCAATTCTACCAGGGATGGACGGCAGTAGCGACATTTGTCGCCACTTCTATTGACATTTGTCAGCAGTAGTGCTAAGTTCTGAGCATGCGACACTCTAGGATCAGACTCGCCTGTGCGTTCCTAATGGGCCTCTTCACAATTCAATCGCTTGCCCAGGGAGGGTTATCCCGTGACTCAGACGACTCGATCCTGTTTCCGCAGAGTTCAGTGAAAATCGCGTTTACATCAGAGCGAGACGGCAATGCTGAGATATACGTCATGAACGCCGACGGCTCCGGGCAGACGCGGCTGACGAACAACGGTGCCGATGATCGCCGCCCTGCTTTCAGCCCTGACGGGTCTAAGATCGCGTTCGCGTCCGATCGCGATGGCAATTGGGAGATTTATGTCATGAATGCAGACGGCTCTGGACAGACGCGGCTGACGAACCACGTGGCTACCGACCACACCCCGGCGTTCAGTCCGGACGGATCGAAAATCGCGTTTGGTGCCCGGCGCGATGGCGACTTTGAAATCTACATCATGAACGTTGACGGTACGGATCAGACGCGCCTGACGAACAGCTCACTGTCCGATTGGGTCCCTGCATTCAGCCCTGACGGATCGAAAATCGTGTTCGCGTCTTGGCGGGAAGGCAATGATGAGATCTACGTCATGAACGTTGACGGCTCAGGACAAACGAACTTGACGCACAGCGGGACTGTCGATTTCGACCCGTCATATAGCCCGGACGGATCGAAGATAACTTTCTTGACAACACGGGACGGCAACTGGGAAATCTACGTCATGAATGCGGACGGAACGGGAGCGACTAGGTTGACAAACAACGGATCTGTGGATGTCGATCCTGTATACAGCCCTGATGGCTCGAAGATCGCGTTTAACTCCGACCGAGACGGCGATCACGAAATATACATAATGAACGCCGACGGCACAGGAGCGATACAGCTGACGAACAATGCGGCCTTTGACGGTCAGCCCTCCTTCCAAACGTTACATAGCACGGTTATTCCGCCGGACAGCTTCTCGCTGTTCCGCGGAATCCTGATCGCTGGTGGACTCAGCGACCTGTTCTCAAGCGATAACCTGCGGATGTTCGTACGACCTGGCATCACACTGAACCAGGCTGAGCGGCAAGTGCAACTCATCGTCGTCGGCACTGCTCCGACCGAGACGCCAACAGTGCTTCGGTTCAGAGTTGAAGCCCACGCTTCTATCAACAATATCGGTCAGTGGATCGATCTTTGGAACTACGACACAAACTCGTACGAGCAGGTTGACTTCATGATTGCGACGACTGCGGATTCTGTCGTCGAAGTAACCATCACAACTGACCCGTCCCGGTTCATCGAGAACGGAACTCTGGCCATGCAAGCAAGGGTCAGTTACAAGGAAGTTGGCATAGTGCTTTCATACCCTTGGTTGATCATTCTTGATCAGACTGTGTGGGTCGTCGTCGATTGACATCGATGGAATATGGAATTCCGGACGTTTTAGGGGACTCTCGTAGTGGCGGTATCTCCGATGATACAGTCACTCATCGGTGATCTCGGAATGGAAGACAATGCGGATTAGGAAGAGCTAAATCCTAGACTTCGCGAGTCGGTATTCATCTGATAGCAATTCGTACGCTTCTTCACTGGTTGACCAGGTCGGACTATATCCTGAAGGGGGTACCCCGGGGTCTGAACGGCGACCGCGCCCTAGCTATATATGTGAGCCTTGAGGGGACTCCATCCGGCCACACAGGATTTCAGCCTCCGAAAAAATAACAAAAAGGGCCATTTAGGCCATAAAAGGCACCGACGGGTAGGTGTCTTCCTGGCCCCAACCGGCCATTTTCTGGGCTCTAGATAACTCCTTTTGGAACCTAAGGTCCAAATTCAAGGGTGTCTCTCATGTTTTAGGCATGCCTACGTCATCGTGCTCGCGGTGCCAGAATCAGGTTTCAAGGCCATATGTGGGGCCGGTGAGCAGCGTCTGCTTCTCCGATTGTTCACCGCGCACACATCACTGAAACGAAAGGGCCTATTTGTTCAGCTTCCTGGCTATGGCGGGATCTGTTATCTCGTTCCCATTGGCGTCCTTGAGCGAGTACAGCATCGCGTCGTCGTCATCCCCGAGACCGACCCACAGGAGCGTCAGTTCGTCCGTCAGGTAGTGACTGACCGTGACAGTCAAACCACCTAGCTTGACATGTTTGACTTCTGGCTCGACATCGTCCATGACGTGCTCCATCAGGTCGGTAACCTCAAGAGTGAGACTCTGATAATCTTCTTCACCAGGCATGGCTGGATTCTACTTCGCTCAGTCGAAGACGACCGCTCTGGCGAGTCACTCTTGGGACTCAGCTTCTTCCTGGGTGGGATCCTGTTCTGCGATGTTCTCGACCACGGGGTTCTCTGCTTGTTCACGGATACTGATCGAGTTCAGTAGGGTGAAAAAAGCCATGACCGCCATGAACACCGCGATCGCGACCATGATCCTGTTCGTTAGCTTTCCTTGGTTGATCGCGTCCCTGGTGTCCTTGTTGTACCCTGCGATCTTCTTGAGTGCTTCGACGTTCGCAAGATCGAGTTCGACACGGGACAGTTCAGCCATCGTCTCTTCGATCTCGATCACGAGTTGCTTCGCACGTATGTCTGCTTCGCGCATTACATCGTTTGTGACCCTGAGCGCCGTTTCCCTTTCGTCCAGTGACCGGTCTGTCTTGATCCCATTGATGATGTCCCGCATATCTTGTTCAATGTGCAAGATATCCTTGGCCTTGTCTTTTTCTCGATGGATCATCACGTCGTACTCATGTTTCTTATCCTTGAGATCCTGGATGAGCTTGTCCCTGTACACAGGGCTGATCGGTTCCTGTCCCATCAGCCGAGCTTACACCGCTACCAGGTCGATGGTGCGACCTAGGGCGCGTGATGCTCGATGTCGTGGCACTTTCGACGAAGCGTGATCCCGTCGTCCGGTTCTTCACTGAGTTCATCGGTGGTCAAGCAGGCTACATGTTCAAGCTTGCCACGATTTGAGCGATGCCGACGAACACCAGCCCACCTGTGAACACTGCGATCCAGACCGTCGCGTTCTTGTAAGCCTTCGTCATCGCTTCCATCTTTGATGCCGAGTCGATCTGGGCGGAGGTGAGTTTGTCAATCGTTCCACCCAGTTCCTGCATCTTCTCCCCAACGTGAAGTGCAACAGCCGCGTCGATCTCCATCTGGGCGAACCTGCCACGAGCTGTCATTTGAAGCTCCTTTTCCCGTTGACGCCAATAGACCAGGATCGTCATCAGATCCATATCGGCTTGTACTTTGTCCTCTGGCATTATTTGCCCTCCTTGACACAGACCTCTGTCACAAAGTCATGGGCTTCCTTGATCATGTCCTCGGTGAGTTCCACGTCGTCACGAAGTGTCTTGAGCTTCGAGATCTTCTTCAATCCGTCGTTCAAGTTTTCCAATACCTCGCGTGCCAGCAACTCCGGCAAGTGCCTTCCTGTCACGACCACCGCACCGGATTGGATCGATTCGACGACGGTTCCTATCTTCGCGCTATCTTCCATCCCGACGGGTGTTGTTTCGGACCAGAACACTTCTGGAACGTCCTGAATCTTGACGACAAGATACTGCTTGTTGAACTTCACTGTCCCGCCACCGTGGTTCCTGTTCATCCAGTCGCTGAGCTGTCGCCTCCAGATCTCCAGCCTGCTGATCGAAACCTTTCCCAACTCGCTACTGTCCATTGCGGAAGTATATCCGCATCCAGAACGGTATCCTCGATCGATGAGAGCATTGAACTGGCTCGTCTGCTCGCTGAGAGTTCCCCTGGCGCTGATGTTCCTGTACGTCTTCGCGCCAGGTCTGGTCAGGTAGATTCAGGCATGGCTCTTATCAAGTGCAAGGAGTGTGGCCGGGAAGTCAGCGACAACGCTGCAAGCTGTCCTCACTGCGGCAACCCGATCAAAACGCCACGACCTCAACTAAGCAAACCCAACTCGTTTCAGTCTTGTCTTGGTTGTATCGGATTCGCCGTTCTCCTAGCCTGGATTGCTTCTTCATTGGGAATCTGCTCAGGCCCGTAGACCTTCAATGTCAGCGTCCTAGGTGACGACGTAGACCCTTCTTCTTGCACCGCTGACGGTGTAGTCCGCGTTCCATTCCGGGTTTCAGATGAGACCAGCGAGAGCCACAGCCGGAACGCTCAACCGTACGGCGATCGAGACGGTGTTGTGGACAAGAGGGCCATCTCCGTCGTGAGGTGCCACAGTGAGGTGCTGAGGCGGCAAAAACAGTATATTCCGGGGCGGGAGCACCTGGCAACCACGAGCTACAGAGGTCCATAGCGTATTGGTTAGGGGAAAGTATGATCCTGGTAGGATGCTGTTCAAGTATTACTACCTCTTCCCAGGAAATAGCTATCTGTTCTAAAGCAGTAGACTTACTACAGGAACGCTCGACCCTCTCCATCTTCGCCAGCATGTACTCTTGGGGGTCTCGCTGTTCCAGATATTCAACCAGATTGTCCTTCCTTTAAGAGTTATCCTCTCTCTCAAATCTCTCTTTATCTCTTTTATGCTCCTGTGGGAGCGTTTCAGGTTCAAGCTAACGCTTCTGTGGGAGCGTTATACGCTTCAGTAGGAGCGTTTGACTGATGCTTGGTTAACTGGATCATGGCCTTCACATGATCCGATGTTTCCTGCCTGGTGTCGAAGAAGGTCTTTCTCTTTATTTCGATGATCCGAGCGAACTTCTCACCGTTTCCAGGGGTGTAGATTGGACATATCAGGCCGATTTCATCCAGCCTTTGAAGAGCCTTCCTTACCGTGTTCGTGCCAAGCCCACATTCCAGCGCGATCTCCGTAGTTGTGATCCACAGTTCAAAGGAACTGTTGATGCAACGACTAAGCAAGTATATGGCGACAAGGTGCTGTGAGAAGGTGAGGCCGAGACGTGCGAGAATCCGCTGCTCGTGCCTTTGGAGCTGTAGAAAGGTCTCCATTAGCGTGCCGTTTCTCTTGCCTGACGAAACTCTGCGCCAACAGGGGTGATCTCGGCGATGGCGTGCTTATAAAGGAGGCTGTTTCCCACCACCAGCACGAAGGTGCTGAAACTGTGGAGCTTCCCGGTCATGGATTCGCCGTTCAGGAAGACCACCTTGATGGTTTTTCCTCTCAGTCCGTTCAAAATCTTTGTCTGATCTTGGTCTAATTGCATCTAAACGAAGAAGCCGCCCCCGAATTTCGACGAAGGGAGCGGCGATGATGCAAGCGACCGTGAGGTCTTGGATAAACTTTATTCGGTTCTTGCATCTCGCCGTGTCGATCGGCTCTTATGTAGAGGAAGAGTCCAACTACACATCGATTATCGCCTTGGGGCATGATTTCTATCAGCGAAAATTACGACCAGGGCTATTTCCTTCTGTATCGACCGTGTGGACGCTATTCCCGCAGATTCGAGGAATCGACAAGGATGTTCGGCCAGTGCGGCTAGAGCGATTCCAGGATATCAAGGATCGCCTCAAGTTCTTCTAGCTTCATGGCCTGGTTGGGATCTTTGATCGGCAGTGCAGTCTGTTGGCCGTCTATCTTCTTCAGCTTGCGGCCGCCAGACCCGAACAGCTCGATACTGCCGATCCGAGCCTTGAGATCCTCGATCGCAGCCGATTTTGCTCCGTCCAGGCCACCATCGACCAGAGCGCCAAGGAAGTCCCCTCCGACTGACTTTTCAAGAAGAGTGCGCACCAGAAACTGTTTCAAGTAGTCATATTTGAGGCTGAGCTCTATGAAATCAGATCTTGCTATCAGCGATGCGTCAATATCCCACTTGTTCGGATCTTCCCCAGCGACCAAGCGCGCCAGTGTGAGCTCGTCCAGAAGGAGCACTTTCTTCTTTCCTAGCGTGGGGTACCCGAGTTTCCTGAGTTTCGGAACCGCGTCGTGTCCGCGGGGGAGCAGACCTGCATTGTAAATGTCGGGCCAAGACCATGCCGTTTGAGGAAGGACTCCCAGATTATCGAGTGCTAAGTAGAGCAGCGTAAGCCTCCCCTCGTCAGCTGGTTCCGGCTTGATCAGAATTTTCCGCTCTGACGGCCACGGCCACGGAATTGGGTGTTTCGTCCGAGTCATTGCAGGATTATTGCAGGTTGCGACCCATTCCATGTTCGGGGCTCTTGCAGTCCGCCACGCCGACCGTCAGATTGAATCGAGCGCGTGCGAAAGTGCTCGCCAGGAAATTCAAGATGGAAAGGTCAACATTTGTAGAATCCTTGAAGAGGAATCTGGCCACTCTCCTTAACGACGACGACGGCAAGGCGATCCTTGCCCCCGACACTTCCAAGATCCGAGCTGGCGAAGAGCAGGTCGTCACCGTAGGCGACTACGAGTACAGCCGGATCGCTGCGCCAGTCCCAGGTGCTGAAGACAAGACAGGGAGCCTAAGACCCACGGTTACATGGAAGGGCGCAGAGCTTGGCGAAGGCCTGACCGACGAGCAAGAGAACGGAGTGCGGGCTACGCTCAAAGATCTCGACACCGAGATTCGAGAGAGCGAGTATGACCTCCATACCCTGCTACCGATTGCCGAGCACCGAGACGTGAGGGCCGTAAGAGCGGTGATCGAAGACCTCAAGGACGAGGGCAACCCTACTACGTTTGTAGACGTGAAGGCGGCAGCTCGAAAGCTGGCCGTCACCGTGACCATCCCTGGCGACGGAGGAAATGTCCGCTTCAGGAAGGTCTGACCGTAAGGCAACGAAGGCGCGGTGAAAAGCCGGGCCACTTACTACCATGAAACTCAAAGCGAAAACTCAAGTCCCCAAGTCTTGGCTGAAGCGACCCGTCGTCACTATGTACGAGGACGGCACCAACATTCAGTGGACTTGGGACTATCTCTCCTCAGACGAAAGCGGCACGCTCGTCCGCAAAGGCCACACTTTCAACCCTTGGTGGGGCTGCACGAGGGTCAGTCCCGCCTGCGACTTCTGCTACGCCGACGCGACAGCCGCCTGCAAGTACCCCCTTGAGAAAATCTGGGGTGCAAAAGCAGGGCGCCGGTTCTTTGGCAACGACCACTGGAAGATACTGCCGAGGCTTGACAAGCGCGCCCAGCGTGACGGGCTGCCAATCAAGGTGTTTGTCGCTTCAATGTGCGACTACCTTGAGATCTTGCACAAAGGCCACAAAAAGAAGGAGCAAATGGAGATGTTTCGGGGCTTCCTTTTCGATCAAATGTCGGAGAGGCGGCACCTTCT
>JADFMN010000013.1 GCA_022563855.1 Armatimonadota bacterium | reverse complement strand
AGGTCAGCGAGGGGTGCGACCACCGGTGTACGTTCTGCACGATCCCCTCGTTCCGCGGCCCCCACGTAAGCAAGCCGATCGAGCGGGTTCTGCAAGAGGCCAACCATCTGGCGAGGACCGGTGCGAAGGAGGTCAACCTGATCGCGCAGGACGTGACGCAGTACGGCTTCGACCTGTACAAGGAGTTCACCTTGCCCAGGCTGCTGCGCGAGCTGAACGATGTCGACGGTCTCGAGTGGATACGCTTGCTGTACTTCTATCCGAACCGCCTGACCGACGAGGTGATCGACGCGATGGCGACGTGCGAAAACGTCTTGAACTACATCGACATCCCGCTGCAGCACACGCACCCCGATGTGCTGCGACGGATGAAGCGGCCGTGGGACGGCGAGCGGTATTTGCAGGTTTTTGACAAGGTTCGCAAGGCGATCCCCGATGTAGCGATAAGAACGACGTTCATCGTCGGATTCCCCGGCGAGACCGACGCGGAGTTCGACCATCTCCTCGACTTCGTCAAGGATGCGAAGCTCGACCGCGTCGGCGCGTTCCTCTTCAGCCGCGAGCCCGGCACGCCCGCGCACGACATGCCCGGTCAAGTGCCTTTGAAGGTCAAACAACAGCGCTTCGACCGCCTCATGCGCATCCAGCAGGGCGTCTCGCTGGAAAAGAACAAGCGGTGGGAAGGTCAGAGTCTGCGCGTGCTGGTCGACGAATGCAAGGACGGCTGGGTCGCAGGCCGCTCGTTCCGCGACGCGCCGGAGATCGACGGCTGGGTCTACGCTCGCGGCGAAGCTTCACCGGGCGTGTTCGCCGAAGTGCAGATCACAGAAGGCAAGGAGCACGACCTCTACGGGCACTTGCAAGGCGTCGAGCCCCCGAAGCGGCAGCTCAATCCACTAAAAATGGCAATGGCAAGTGAACCACGCTAGTGCCGTCGTACACTAAGAGTCGTCGGGAAGAAGAAATATGAAGTATTGGATCGCAGTCATCGTCGCGCTCGGCCTCGTTGTTCCAGTGTCGGCCAGCAATAGAGTCCCAAAGACCAACTTCGAGAGCATTACTCGCTCGAGCCAGGTCATCGTCGTCGCTGACGTAACCCAGATCGTGGATAGGTCTGGTGTTCGCGTCGCGGTCGCGAGGGTAGTTCGAGGGCTCAAGGGCGCTGCGCCGAATGAATCGATAGAGTTCGTCGCAGAGGGTACGTGGGCTTGTGACGTCAGCAATGCTGTGATCGGTGAACGAGTGCTTCTATTCCTCAGAGAGGCCTGGGATCGCAGTGGTGCTTCGGCGTACAAGCTGGACTTGGGCCAGGCGGCCATGAAGAGCCGCAGCGCAGGTCGTGTGCTTTACGAGATTGTTCACGCCGGGCAAGGGCGCATTCTCATCAACCGCAGCAACGGCGGGGATTGGCTTGCTGTTGAAAAGCGGAGCGAGAATCTCTGGTATTTGAATGCAAACGTAACCGCGCCCAAACAAGTGAAAGTCTTCAAAGTTCAGGCGAAAGCGGATCGACCGTCGAATGCAAAGGGACGTGTATTGCTGAAAGACATGCTCGCTATTGCAAAGGCAACCATAGAAGCGCAACGACTGAAGAACTCAGGCTTGATATCGGGGCAAACGGTCTAATATCCACCGAAGTATCCAAGGTTTTGCCGGAACGACGGCCCCTAGTCGATCACTGTGTGCCACGGTCAGGCCCGCAGGGTTTGCTCGTGAGATTTGGGAGGATGATTTGAGGGTGCCACGGGCTGTCTTGCAACCCGTGCGCTTGCCACAGATTCCGGCTCAATTAGGCAGTGAATCGCATGTTTTAGCCGAAGGCGGTACTGAGCACTGTTCGCCAGCAGTTCACTGCAGAGGGTCAGTTATAGTATTCGCCACTTGGAGGGCCCGACATCAGCTCCATCGCCTTTTCGAACGTTCCAGGCGGAACATTCTTAGCAGACGCTTTGTGGGCCTCTTGATCTCTCCAGACCTCGATCACAACGATCTTGTCCGGGTCGTCGACGCCGCGCAGCAACTGGGCGTCGATGCATCCATCTGAGCCTCGGATGAGTGGCATAAAGGAGTTGATCAGCTCATAAAGCTCTTCGCCCGTACCGGCGTTCGCTGAGAATCGGTTGATCCTGGTGATACTCATACTGTCTTCGGATTTGGATACGGATTCGGATGAGGAATTAGACTTGGGGTTTTGGTAGTCGACTGTAGGCTGAGCGCAGGAAAGGACGGCGGTAAATGCCAAGACGACGCCCGCAATAATCGCCCAGCGAGGAATGACATGTAACCCTTGAGTGCGTGGAATTGTGTCCATATGGTGTGCTCGATTTGGCTCAAGAACGCGAAGCCAACTTAGCACGCGACATTCTGGCACAGTGTGAGCATTAGTCGATGGACCATGAGAAGACCGTTCCGTGCACGCTGGTCATAGGAACATGGTCTTGACTGAAATCGCATATCGCAATTCAGTGGTTCTTCCCGCATCTCATCTGGGCCAAAGGCGGCTGATCAGCCACTGGTTCGGGGCCTAATACCGTGGGTCGGGTCTGACCTCCAGGGTCTGCGTCATCACGCGGATTCCGGCGGTTAGCCGCACGGTGTACGTCCCGGGCGAGACCCACGCGCCGAGCGGGCCGAGAGGCGTGTCGCCCCAGATCGCGGAGATCGGTGGGCCGCGCCTGCGCCGTGCGTTCGGGTCTACCACCGCCTCTGCGCGCAGGTTCCAAACGAAACGGTGCGAGCCGCGTGCTGCCGACGGGTTCACCTGCGGGCGCAGCCAGCCGGGCATGACCGTTAGGCTGTCGGGATCGACCTCGACGAGAGGGTCGTCGCTCGCGAACGTACGCACGATCGATCCGTCCGAAGATAGGATTTCGATCGTCACCTTTTCGACGTCGTTCGGAAGCCAGTAGTCGATCATCGCTCCATCGGGAGGGTTTTGGCCTGCGGGCTCCTCGGGGGGGAGAGGCGTGTCGCGGCTCCAGTTGCGCTCGAACTGGTACGCCGCCGACAGGGGAAACAGCTTCGACGCACCCATCGTGCGGTCGATAGAACGCAACAAAGAAAAGTTGTCGAGTATCCAGAACCCGCGCCCGTGCGTGCCGATCACGAGGTCGTCCTCGTGCACGACCAGGTCACGGATCGACGTCGCTGGCATGTTCAGCCGAAGCGGGTGCCAGTTGTCGCCGTCGTCGATCGAGAAGTACACCGCCGTCTCGCTCCCGCAGAACAGCAGGCCGGGCCTCAAACGGTCTTCGCGAACTACGTTGATCGGTCCGGGCGGCAGACCGTTCACGATCTCGGTCCAAGTCGTACCTCCGTCGTGCGTGCGGTAGATGTGCGGCATCTGATCGTCGAGCCGGATGCGGTTAACAGCCGCGTAGGCGGTCTTCGCGTCGAAGTGCCCTGCGTCCATGATCGAGATCTTCGACCACGAGGTGATCGATGCGGGGGTCACGTCGATCCAGCTCGCTCCACCGTTGCGCGTCACCCAGATCAAGCCGTCGTCCGTGCCGCACCAGATCGTGTCGATCTCCAGGTACGAGGGCGCGACGGTGTAGATCACGCCGCGCCTGTCCATGGTCTCCATGTCAGTGTTGAAGTACTTACCGACGCTGGCGGGCACGTCGGGCTGCTCTCGGCTCAGGTCGTGGCTGATCGTCTCCCAGTTCTGCCCCCCGTCGCGCGTCTTGAACAGGATGTTGCCCGCGAAGAACAGCACCGAAGGATCGACCGTCGAGAACACGACCGGCGCGGTGCGGATCACTCGGTAGGGAACCGTCGGCCGCACGTCGACGATCTCGCCGGTGACCTTATCGTACCGCTTGATCCGACCGCCGTAGACGTAGCGAGAGTTGAGCGGATCGGCGGCGAGGTAGCCGTACTCGTCGCCGCCGGCCCAGTGCCATTCGCGGTAGGTGACCTGGCCGTCGTTGCCGCGGCTGCTCGCCATTACGGAGCCGTTCTCCTGCTGGCCGCTGTACACCCAATACGGGTTCTGGTTGTCGGTGCTGACGTGGTAGAACTGCGCGGTCGGCTGGTTGTACCAGCTGCTCCACGTGTCACCTCCGTTGACGGTGATCGTCGCGCCCTGGTCGGCCGCGAGCAGGATAATCTCTGGGTGGAGGGGGTTTATCCAGGCTGTGTGGTAGTCGTCTCCGCCGGGCGAGCCCTTGATGCAAGTCCAAGTGAGGCCTGCGTCCTCGGAGCGGTAGAAGCTGGTGTTGGCGACGTACACGACGTCGGGGTTGAGCGGATCGACTTTGCACTCGGCGAAGTCGTCTCCACGCCCGTAGAGGCGCCTCTGGTCGCTTACCAAATGCCAGCTTTCGCCAGCGTCGTCACTGCGGTAGACGCCGGGGTTTTCAGAAGCAGCGACCATCGCGTAGATGCGGTTGCCGTCGGAGGGCGCGACCGAGATGCCGATCTTTCCTAGCCCGTCCTCGAACGTCGGGAGCCCTTCGGTGAGTTGCCGCCAGGTGTCGCCGCCGTCGGTGGACTTGTAGAGGCCGCTGCCGGGGCCTTGCCAGACCGCGTTCTCCCACGGCCCCTGGCGCTGCTCCCACATCGTCGCGTAGACGATCTGCGAATTGTCGGGGTCGAACTGGAGGTCGGCGCCGCCCGTGTCGGGGTCTTTGTAGAGCACCTTCTCCCAGGTTTTGCCACCATCGAGCGTGCGGAATATCCCACGCTCCTCGTTCGGGCCGTAGGGGTGGCCGACCACCGCGACGAACACCCTGTCTGGGTTCTCCGGGTCGATGAGGATCGGCCCGAGCTGCTGCCCGTCGCGCAAGCCGAGGTGCGTCCAAGTCTCGCCGCCGTCGGTGGACTTGTACATCCCGTCGCCGGTCGAGAGGTCGGGCCGCTGCAGGCTCTCGCCGCTCGCGACGTAGATGACCATCGGGTCGGAGGGCGCGACCGCCACGTCGCCGATCGAGCCGGTCGGCTGGTCGTCGAAGATCGGCTTCCAAGTCCGGCCCGCGTCGGTGGTCTTCCACACCCCGCCGTTGTTCGCACCGACGAAGAAGGTGTTCGGCTGCTCGGCTATTCCAGACGCGCCGACGGTTCTCCCCGCGCGAAACGGCCCGATGTTGCGCCACTTCAGCGCGTCGTAGTGGCTGAGTTCGACGGATTGGCCGTTCAAGACGAAGCTGGCAATGAGGGAAGTGATCACGGTTCAGTTTAGTCCTGTCGGTGGTCGGAGTCAAGGTGCCTTAGCCTTCCCAGGCTGCGGTAGCCGGGGAGGGTGGCACGTCATCCTGAGTGGATCGAAGGATCCTGCGATACCGCGATTGGTACCTGTGGTGGCTAGCGGCAATGTCACATTGAAGAGTAGTTCGGAAGCTGAGGTCGCCCAGGAGGACGACCGTCCAGCACCGGGAGGAACTGGAATGCGAAGTATCGCGGTAAAATTGAACAAGGCGTCCTGAAATTCTCATGGCAGAACGCAAGGAGCGGACAGTGCAGGTCACAGATTTCCTGAGCAGGTTCCTGATGCGTTTCGACTCAGCCGCGCCGCGCCGCGATCCGTCGTGGCTTGGCTTTGGTGCAATCATCGTTCTTTTCGGCGCGGCGATTGCGGTTGCTTCGCGCGAGCCCCTGGCCATCATAGGCGGGGTCGTCGTAATCTTAGGAGTCGTGGTCGCTGGGGGAGTGAGGGAAGAGGCCAACTTCAAGGATAGGCGCGAGTTCGACGAAGAGTTGGTTCAGAACTTTCGCAAAGTGCGGAACGAGGCTTCGAAGGGGATGCTCGGCGATCTGTGGCCTCCCGAGGTGGTTAGCGAACTGGAACGGTGCTCGCAGGCGTGGGTGAGGGTCAACCGTGCGCTGGCACGCCGACGGTGGATCTACCGTTGCCTGACCAAGACGTGGCGCGTCCTGTGGACTGACACCGCATGGGCGGCCGACAGTGCGATGCTTGAGGCGCTCTGGGCGGCACGGAGCACGCGCCAGAGCTCCACCGTCGTCGGCTCCGGGCATAGCCGCGTCGAACGCGAAGCGCTCATGCACTTGAACAGGACTACCGAACAGCTTGAGAGCTTGGCGTACCACGTCTCCAGAGACGTCTTCCGATAATTCCACATACCAATTGCCCAGCAAAGGGTCAGTCCACACCCGGACTCGCCCTCTCGAACTACTTCTCGGCAGCGCTTTCGCCTGCGACGTAGCCGGTCGAGAACGCCGCTTGCAGGTTGTATCCGCCGATTGGGCCGGCGATGTCGAGCGCCTCGCCGCAGACGAACAGGCCGGGGCACTTGAGCGAGCGCATAGAGTGCGGATCGACCTCGTCGAGAGAGATTCCCCCGGCGACGATCTCGCCCTTGTCGAGGACGACCTCGAACACCGTCCCAAGCTTCCAGCCTTTCAGGCACGCGACCAACCGGTTTCGCTCAGCGCGCTTGAGCTGTCCGATCTCGGACTCGACGGAAAGGCCAGCCGACAAAAACATCTCGTCAGCAAGGCGGTTCGGCATAACCGATTCCAGGTATGTCGAGACTCGGCGCTTCGGGTGCGCACGCGCGTACTCCTGGAGATCGGCGTTCAACGACTCGAAGCTCGTATCAGGTAGAAGATCGACCTCGAGCGAAACCTCGCCTCGCTCCAAAGCCTCCGTGACTTCCCGGCTGATCCCGAGCGTGCAAGGTCCAGAAACTCCGATGTGCGTGAACAACAGATCGCCCCGCCATCGCACGAACACCTTGTCGCCCTGTCGGGCCTTCAGCTCGCAGTCGCGCAGGGCGACGCCCGAGTACGGCTGCCACCTCTTGCCTCGCAGGATGATCGGCGCGAGCGCGGCCTGGATCGGCACCAGCGAATGCCCCAGCCTCACCGCCCAGCGCCAGCCGTCGCCGGTCGTGCCGGACTTCGGATAGGAGCTTCCACCGACGGCGAGCACGACGGAGCGCGTGCGGATGGTTTCGTCACCGACGAGAACTGCGCAGACCCCGTTGCCGTCGCGCTCGACCCCTGTGGCGGGTGTGTCGAGCCGGATGTCGACGCCGACCTCCTTCAGCCGCGCGTGCAGGATCGCCACGACGTCCTTGGCGGTCTGGTCGACGGGGAAGATGCGGCCGTCGTCGCGGGTGTAGACGCGCAGTCCGCGATCCGTGAGAAAAGCCACGATCTGGTCGTTGGTCCAGCGGTAGCAGGCGGGGCGGATGAACCGCGCCTCGTTCGGGCGGAACGGTTTGAGCACGTCTTCGAGAGGTCCGTCGTGCGTGATGTTGCACTTGCCGCCGCCGGAGATCAGGATCTTCGTGCCGATGCGCGAGGTCTTTTCGAGCAGGATGGCGTTTGCGCCGAGCTCGGCGGCGCGATAGGCGGCCATGATCCCCGCCGCACCCGCGCCCATCACGACGATCGGATCCATCGGTGGATTCTAGCAGGCGCAAAGGCTCAGTGCCGAGTTGTGACTCCCGAGTCTCGATTGCAGTTTTCAGTTGGTAGTTGGCAGTTTTCAGTTCTCAGGGAAGGGTCAAGGGTCTAGGGTCTCGAACCGATCTTCCGAACGTCCGAACCCACGAACCAACCCGAACCAACCCGAACAACTCCGAACCAATCCGAACTCCCAATTCCCGTGTGCCACGCTCAGGCCCGAAAGGGTTTGTCCGTGCCACTAGCTGTCGCCCGGCTCGCGGGATCCTTCGATCTGCTCAGGATGACGCGCTCGCCCTCCCCATTACTGGCTTGCTTTCCAATCCTCGCGGGAGAAATAGGTGAGCACCAAGTCGCGGTATTCGCCCTGTTTCCAGATGGCTTTCGGCCTGACACCGTACTCCCGGTAGCCGGTCTTCTCCTGCATCCGCCGCGATAGATCGTTGCCCGCGAAGTACTCCGAGTACAGCATGCGGAGCCCCAGAATGTGGAACGCGTACCACGCCCGAACCTTCGCAGCGTCCGTGCCGTATCCCTTGCCGCGCTCGTCCGGGTCGCCGATGAAGCTGCCGGTCAACGCCGTGCCGTGGCGGAAGTTGATCTGGTGTATCCCGCTCTGGCCGACGTGCTTGCCGTCCAGGGTCTCGATCGCAAAGTGCACGGTTGAGTCGCTCGGCTGCTGGGCTTTCTCGAACCACTCTCTCTCGCCGAGTCTCGTCATCGGAAAGTCGCCGGCGCAGAGCCAGCGATTGACCTCCTCGTCGTTGATCCACCGGTAGCAGTTCTCAAAATGCCGCTCGAAATCGAGCGGCACCAACCGAATCAGTTCACCGTCCCAGCCAAGGCCCATGGACCCAGTTTACAAAAAAAACCGAACCGGGGGAGTGAGGCCTCCGGTTCGGCGAATTGAGGAGAGGAGCTTTTGCGCTTGTCGCGGTTTACTCTACTTGCTGTCTAGTTCAACACGCTCGGCCGCCGAGTAGTTTCAGCGGCCTAGGACCGATCGTCTGAAACCAGTGCTTTTACCAGGTTCGCCGTGCTGGTCAGGCTGTCCCTGCCGCCGAGCGACTCGGCGAGTTCGGCGAACCCCCTGAGAACTGTATCCCGCCGATCGCCTTCTCGCAGCAGGTCCTCCAGCTCAGTGAGGACCGCATCCGCAGTCGCCGTCTCTTGGATCAGCTCCTTGAGCAGAGGCTTGTCCAGCAGGATGTTGGGCAGGCTCATGTACTCGAACTGCGGTTTGCGCAGCCGGTACTCGATCTCGGTTGCCCATCCGCCGCGGTACATGACGACGCACGGGCAGCCGCAGAGCGCCGCCTCGAGCGTGGCGGTCCCGCTGCAGATCACTCCGGCGCGCGACGTCTTGAGCACGCCGTAGGTGTCCCGACTGACGATCGGATCGTGCGACGAGGACTTGCGCCAAACTCGCATCACGTCCTCTTCGTCAAGGTTCGAAGCCAGCGCGATCCGCATCGGGCAGTCCATGTCCTCGATCGCGCGAGCGATGATCGGGATGTTCTGCTCGATCTCGTGGACCCGGCTGCCCGGCAGAATCGCGACTCCCGTCCTCTCGCCAGAAGTCTGCACCGATCCAACCATCTGCTTGAGCGGGTGGCCGAAGTAGTGTGCGTTGGCGCCCATGTCGTTCAGCATTTCGGCGGACCACGGAAAGGGGGTGACGATCGCATCCGTGATCTCCGGCAGGTCTGTGCCCTGCTTCTCCTTGCGCCAACTGCCAGGCGGCATGAAGTACAGCACCTTCCACCCTAAGCCCTTCGCGTAGCGAGCTAGTTTGACGTTGAAGAACCCGAAGTCGATCGGCACGAAGACGCCCGGGCTGCCCCTCCGGAGTTCAGCCCTCGCACGATAAAAACCTGCGATCACGCGCAGCGAAACTCGGGCGGCCTGCACGATGCCGACGGAGCCCCACTTCGACGAGTCCGCGACGATCCTTGCCCCGGCCTCCTCCAGTCGGCGGCCCCCTATCGCCTGGAACGCGATGTCGGTCATCTTCGCGTCGTTGATGATATAGCGTGAGATGAACTCCATCAGGTCGTGCTTGGGCAAGAGCCCCGCAGCGAGGTCATCCGGAAGATGAACGTTGTACTCCTCTTCAAACGCCATGACCAGCTCTACGACGTCGAGCGAGTCCAGCCCCATCGCCTCGCTCTGGAGCGCCTTGAGAAGCTCCTCGCTCGAAGAAGACTCCATGTCGTGCTGGAAATCGGCGAATCGGCTTCGGAAGTAGTTCAACGCTTCAGGCTGAAGCAGCTTCAGAATCTCTGCGGCATACGCGTCGCCCGACGCTTCGCCTGCGCTGAAGAAGACCCTCATCTTTGGTCGCCGCGGCCGTTCTTCCCTTTCATAACGCGCTCCATGAACGCCAGAAGCTCTTGAACTTCAGCCGTGATTTGAACCTCTCGCTGCACGATCTCCATCGCCCGCGTGAGCCCGAGCTGGGACTTGAATATCAGCTTGCAGGCCTTGTGCAACGCCAGCCGCTGCGCCTGCGTGATGCCGTTCCGGCGCAATCCGACGGCGTTGATGTCGTGAACCTTCTGGTCGACGATTCCCTCGACCAGCATGAACGGAGGCACGTCGCGCACGATGCGGCTGATCCCGCCGACCATCGCCAGCCGCCCGATGCGCACGAACTGGTGTATGCCGACCATGCCGCCGATGTTGACGAAGTCCTCGATGGTGCAGTGACCGCTGACGCCGACGCTGTTCGCCATGGTGATGTCGTTCATGAGCGTGACGTTGTGGCCGAGGTGGCAGTACGCCATCAGGTAGTTCCTGTCTCCGACGATCGTCGTGCCACCGTCGCCCGTCGCCCGATGGACGGTGACGTACTCGCGGAACACGTTGTCGTCGCCGATCTTGAGGAACGTCGGCTGCCCCTGCCACTTTCTGTCTTGAGGATCGCCGCCGATGATCGACCCTTGCGCGAAGATGTTGCGCGCACCGCACGTCGTCCCGCTCAAGATCGTGACGTGGGAGTCGAGCCGTGACCCAGCTCCGATCTTCACTCCGGCCCGCACGTCGCAGAACGGGCCGATCTCGACGTCGTCGTCGATCTCTGCGCCCGCATCAACTACGGCCGATTCGTGAATCTTTGGCACGCTCTACTCTCGTTCCAACAGCTTGAAGGTCATCATCATGCTGGCTACCAGCTCGTCGTCCACACTGGCCTCTGCTTTGATGCGGCCGATATTCTGACGCACCCACAGCAGCTCAACGTCCAAGATCAGCTGGTCGCCGGGGACGACGGGCTTTCTGTACTTCACGTCGTCGATCGCGCCGATCACCGGCATCAGGCCTTTGTACTTGTCCTCGCTCAACAGGATGACGGCCCCCGCCTGCGCCATCGCCTCCAGTATCAGGACGCCGGGCATGATCGGCTGGTCGGGGTAGTGCCCTTGAAAGAACGCCTCGTTGATTGTTACGTTCTTGAGTCCGCGGCAGCTCTTGCCGGCGTCACACTCAAGAATGCGGTCGACTAGCAGCATCGGATACCGATGCGGCAGCACCTCCATGATGCGATTGATGTCCATTTGCCCACTCATACACGCCACCAATTTCGGCGACAGTGTATCTTTTTTGGGCCTGGTCGGGTTGGGAACCTAGCTGAGGTACTCGCGGAGGCGTCGCCGCTGGGCAACCTGGCGGAGCTTTTTGATGGCTTGAACCTCGATCTGTCGAATCCGCTCGCGGCTGACCTGGAACTCCTGGGACAGCTCGTCGCGGAAGGAGGCTCCGTCGCGCGGCTCCACGAACTTCAGCCTGTACATGATCACCTTCCGCTCCCGGTCGTTGAGCTGGTTCATGATCGCGTGCAGCTCGTCGACGACCTCTGAAGTGATGACGACCGACTCAGGGTTGGCGGCCAGCTGATCCTCGATCAAGCTGCCGAGCGAGGTGCTGTCGCCCTCGCCGACCGTCATGTCCAGGCTCAGCAGGTCTTGCGAAGCGACGAGCAGCATTTGGAGGCGCTTGTTGGTTATCCCAAGCTCTCGGGCGATCTGATCCGCCGTGGCCTCGCTCCCTTGCTCGCGCATGACCTTGGCCTTCATGCGCTCTATCTTTCTGAGGGTCTGAGAAATGTGCGCAGGAAGCCGGATCGCCTTCGACTTGTTGTCGATCGCCCGCCCGATCGCTTGTCGGATCCAGTGCGTGGCGTAGGTGGAGAAGCGGTACCCGCGCCCAGGGTCGAACCGCTCAACGGCGTGCATGAGCCCGATCGCGCCGTCTTGGATCAGGTCTTCGAGCGGAATCGTCTGGTTGCGGTAGTTCTTGGCGATGTTGATCACGAGCCGCATGTTCGACTCGATCAGCCGCTCGCGAGCTTGGCCGTCTCCACGTCGCGCGGCGCGCGTCAAGACGACCTCTTCTTCTGATGTCAGAAGAGGCGCTCTAGTCAGACGGCTCAGGTAGCTAGGTATGCCGTCGTCGTGATCAGCGTTCTTTCGCATACACGGCTCCGAAGGGCGACGCTGTGCGCAATACAGCACAAAGCGGCGAACTGGCTCAATTCACGCACGATCTGTGCCAGTATTCCAGTACAGACACCATCTTGATGGACAGACTCAAGACGTGCCGTGTTCCCATCGCATAACCCTTAGTACGCCGGAACCACGGCAGAGGTTTTCGAGGGGCCGGTACGAATTGTGGGAAATCGGGCAGGTTGTGAACGATGCTGAGCGAAGAGGCGATCTTCGAACGAAGACAGAGCGATTGGCGGGAGCTACAGCGCCTGTTGGGGAGGTGCAACGGCAACTTCAAGGTGCTGTCCGAGGATGAGCTGCAGACGTTCGTGCGGCTCTACAGGCAGACGTCGGCGGATCTAGCGTATCTGATGACGCACTCCTCTAACCAAGAGGTTGTCGACTATCTGAACGCTCTTGTCGGGCAAGCCTACGCTGAGCTGTACCGGGCGCCGAGGCGTCCTTTCCTCACGGTTATCCAAGATTCGCTCGTTTCCGTGGCACAAGTGGTCCGCCGCAGACGGGTTGCGATTCGAGTCGCTATGGTGATCTTCTTTGCAGGAATCGTCGTGTCTTACGGCCTGATCCAGTCGTCGCCCGGCTACCTCGAGATGTTCGTGCCGCCGGGTATGGAAGAGACTTTCGAGCATTGGAAGTCGGGCGAACACGAAGAGAGAACGGGAATCCAGGGCATCGGGGCGTCGTTCTTCTACGCTCAGCACAATCCGTTAGTCAGCATTGTGACGGCTGCGCTCAGCCTAGTAACTGTGGGCATCTTCGGAGTTTCGTCGATGTGGGGCAACGGAGCTATGATGGGGGCGCTGCTGCACGAGGTCGTGTTGGCCGGGCAGGCAGGCTTCTTGATCTTCTCCGTGATTCCGCACGGCATTACCGAGATCGGCGGGATATTTATGGCGGGCGCCGCCGGGTTTGTAATGGCGGGCGCGATCATCAATCCGGGCAGGGACAGCAGAGCGGAGGCCCTGCGAAAAGCCGGCAAGGACGGCTTTGTGCTGGTCATCCTGTCGCTTGTGATGACGATGATGGCCGCGCCGATCGAGGGGTTCTTCAGCTTCGACCCTCGCGTGCCGGATTGGGCTAGGATCGTCGTCGCGGCCGTTACGCTGTTCGGTTGGCTGGCGTTCTTCCGGCTGTACGGGCGGGACAAAGAATCACTTGAGGGCGCGGAAAGCCCGTCGCGGTAGCACAGTCGCCACCAGGCGCAGGACGCTCTTGAACCGCCAGGGCATCAGCTTGAGCGACTCGACGTAAGCCCGCCTTCCGCCGCTCACGTCGCCCTCCCAAGTTCGCGCCGTCCCCAGGCACGCCCAGTGGTGGGCCTTGATCCTGCGGAGAAGCCCCGGCGGCCAGCCGCGGTCTGCGTACCCGTCGATCCGTGGCGTCATCCACTCGCGGATGCGCCTGTCGTCCTTGGCGATCTTGTCAGTGAGGTGGCTCGCGCTCCCGCCGTGCACGCGGTAGAGCGTCAGCGGCTCGTCGACGTGCCCGACGTGGTACTCCTCGGCGATCCGGTACCACATCTCCCAGTCTCCGGAGCCGAAGTAGCTCGTGTTGAACTTCCCGACCTTTTCGAAGCACTCGCGCCGCACCAGCACGGAACTGGCGATGATCTTGTTGAAGGGGATCAGCTCCGGCAGCACGTCGCCGGTGCTGGTTTTAGGCCACTCGAAGCCGAGCGGGTTGTCCTTGATCTCGTTGCCGTCGCCGTCGATGAAGTAGCCCGCCGTGTGGACGAGCCCGATCTCCGGGTGCGCGTCCATCATCGCCACTTGCTTCTCCAGCTTCTCGGGCGCCCACACGTCGTCGTCGTTGAACTCCGCGATTAGCTCGCCGGTCGAAACGTCGATGCCCTTGTTCAGCGTGCCGTAAGTGCCAAGGTTCTCTTCGTTGAAGAACAGCTTGAGCGGAATCTGCGGCTCTCGCCGGTGCAGCTCGCTCAGCCAATCTCGCGTGCCATCGGTGGAGCCGTCGTCGAGCGCGATGATTTCGTAGTCGGTAAACGTTTGCGCAATGATGCTGTCGACTGCTATCTTTAGGTGATCGAGGTGGTTGTAGCACGTCAGGACGATCGAGACGCGCGGCATCTACGGGAGCCTCACCTCGATCGACCAATCTATGATGTCCAAGTCCGGGTCGACGACGTCGCCCGGCGGCTCGATGTCTCCCGTGTTCTGATTCGTGTACAGGTCGGCGAAATCCAGTTGGAACGTGAAGTAGCTGTTGATTTCGCCCTGGATCCGACCGTCGCCGAGCGCGTCCCAAAACCGATCTCCTCCGCCGGTGTTCGTGTTGTTCATCGTCAAGAAGTTGACTTGGATGCTCTTGATAGTATCGACGTCGCCTGCAGGCACCAACTGGCTCATATCGATTTCGAACTGAAGCGTGTTGTCCCCTTCTTTGATCTGTACGTAGTTGATCGGTATGCCGGTCTGTACGGACTGGTTGAGCTCCGGGTCGAGAAACTTGAATATCTGATACTCGGGGAACACCAGAGGGTTCCACAAGATGTAGTGCGTGCAGTTCCCTGCGACGAATCCGTTCCCGCCGGGGATCACGACCGGCAGCGGCCCGTCATCGATCGGATTGGAGTCCGTCGAAAGGCGCAGTGCAAAGATGTAAATGTACGGGAACCCCTCGAGATTGGTCCGGATTTTCTCATCGACGGTCATGGTGAACACCAGCCGTTTTGTGAAGTCGGACGATCCTCCTCCTCCTGGGAGCTTCGCGCAGCTAGTCAGTAGCAGTAATCCGGTCGCAAGTGCGAAGAATCCTCTGAAGTAGCGGGTCATCGTTAGCCTCATTCCTCTTCATCGAACATCTGCGGTGCAACAATGATCAGCTGGCACTGCTCGCACGTCGTCAACTGGTCGGTAAATACACGCTCAAGGCTCTTTTGGGAGATGTTGACTCCGCACGCGCTACATGCCGAATCGTCGGTGGTCGTGGCCATGGCGATGCCTCCGTTTCTCTTGCGAATAGCCTCGTAGGTTGACAGCAGATCGTCGTCGCACCCTGCCGTTGCGTCAGGGCGCTTGGCTTTGAGCGCATCGAACTCTTGCTTGATCTCCTGGTGCAAACGAAGGGCGGCCTGTTTGTGCCGTTCCAGTTCGACTTTGAGCTGTTCCATTTTGATGTTCAGCTCGCTTGCTCGCTCGACCGCAGGAGGGGCCAGCTCAAAGAGAGCGAAGAGCCGGTCGTCGTTTTCTGAGGAGAGCCGGCGGTTCATTTCGATCTGGCTCTTCGCATTCTCGATCTCCTTGGGACTGTGCAGGCTCCCGTCGTACAAGTGCGCCTCAAGGCTCGCCAACTTCTCCGTGAAGGACTTCTCCTGCAACTCTCGGTCGCGAAGCTCTTGGTCGAGGCTCTTGGCCGCTGAGTCGGCCTCGTCAAATTCTGGCGTGAAGTCCTTGATCGCTTGCACCGCTGCCTTGCCGTGGTCCAGCGCAGCAGCTCGATTTCGCAACTTGACCAGCTCCGCGTCGATGAGGTGAAGGGAGTACAGATTTCGCATGGCCGACGCAGGCATGCCTCCATTATGGATGCTTGCTCTGATCTATGCCCGCTGGTCGTTTGCCGTCGTAAGTACAAGCTCTGGTGCTCACCAGCCGCTGCTTGTGATCGTTGAACGAGCAGATCGCCCGAACTCCGAACACGTTGGCGACCTCCACGGCTGCGCCGTAGGATGCCGGGTTCAGCTTTCCGTCGCGGCATCTTTGGCGATCCTCGTCGTAGATCGGGCAGTCGCAGCAGTTCATACTGTCAGTGATGTTGACTGCGGTCGCGTTCGCCAGCGCTCTGCTCGCGCAGCCGGATATTTCCTTTCAAGACTCGACGTTTTCGATAGTCGACGCGGAGCAAGTCTACACGGTATCGCTCTCCTCGATAACCGAGCATCGGCCGGTCTCCGCAGATCGGCTGCGAATCGAGCTGGACGGCACGGTGATCACGTTCGACAACCGCGGCATCGGCATCCATTACAGCGACAAGGGTGGATACACGGGGCTTCCTTCGATGACGAACACTCGCAAGTTGTGGTCCGTCGAGGAGATCGAGGAGAACGTGCGACTGATCGAGGCGGGCACGCGTCAAGCCGCGCTCAGTGCGATTGCGGGCTACGAACTGCTCGGCGACACTCTGTACCTGCTCGCCCGGTGGGACGACGCGGAGGGGAAGACGTGGCTGGAGGCGTTCGTGCGAATCGAGATCGGCGACGAGAGGCCGCAAGCGCACCTTGTCGGCCGATTCGATGGCTACTCGATGTCCACAGGGCCGGTTTCCGACACTCTCGAGTCGTACGGCGACCAGCTTGTCATGCTCGTCCGCGACAACGGCGGAATTACCGTGGCCATGTACGATCCGTACAACGATGTAATGTCGTACGAACGAGTCGCCGACGGTGCGACGAACGCGTGGATTCTGCCCGATCGCGTACGGTTCTTGACCGAGCAGACCACGCCTTACGGCACGACGTTCATCGGAATGGGCCGCCTCGACGACTTCAGCCACAGGCGGTTTTCCGAGATTCGAGGAAGCGTCACCTCGGCGCTGTCGAGCAGCTACATCATCTGTCGCGAAGCCGGAGGGTCGATCCTGATCAACGTTGGCACCGGCGCACGGCATCGGCTGCTGGACGAAGAGCGCGCCGCCGCGACTCCGCTCGGCGTGCTGGTGTGGTCTCCGCGCGACCAGCCGGAACGCGCTCGCCTGGTCCGAGCGACGGACTTCAAGCAGGTAGCAGACTGGCAGGCCGACTAGACGGCGACTGGAGCGCCTATAGTCGCGCTTTCGTACGCGGCCAAGAACACGCGTGAGGCGCTCAAGCCTGCAACCAGCCCTGTTTTCGGCGCGTCCTGCTCACGAACGGCGCGCAAGAACTCGTTAACCATCAGTTGATCCAGATTGGTGCCGTACGACAGCGTACTGTGTTGTGTGCCGTCCTGTTGATACCGATCCAGCGCCTGCGAAAACAGGTCTAGCTCAAGAACACCCTTTTCGCCGACGATCTTCATCGTGACGTCTCCCCAAGTCTTGTAGGCGTCCGGCCGCGACCAGCTTGAATCCAGCGTGGCGAACACGCCGCTGGCGTACTGAAGGCTCAGCATCGCGCTGTCCTCCCACGTTTCGCCGTGTCTGTTGTTCCCTGTGACCGCTTGTACCTTTATTGGTTGCTCGCCGAGCAGGATTTCGAGCAGGTTGGCGACGTGAACGACGTGGTCCACCATCGCGCCGCCGCCTGACTTGTGCTTCTCGACGAACCAGCCGCCGGGGCACTGGCCGTGGTTGGTCGCGCAGACGCTCAGCACCTTGCCGATGTCGCCGCTTTTGATCTTGGCGATCGCGCTCTCGAACGCCGGGGAGAACGAGCAGGGGAACGCGGTCATCAGGATCACGCCGCTGTCGTTCACGGCCGCTCTGATCCGGTCGCTCTGGTCTCGGGTTGCGGCGAGCGGCTTTTCGCAGAGCATCGCGTTGCCCTTGGTGCAGGCCGCTTCGATCAGTTCGGCGTGGTCGAGGTTCTCGCCTGCGATCACTACCGCGTCGCAGGCGTCGATCAGCGCGTCGCGGTCTTTCCAGGGCTTACAGTCGAAGTCGCTTCCGAACTTCGATGCCAGCGCAGAGTCCTTGTCCCAGAAACCGACGAACTCGGCGTCGTCTGCGTTTTGAAAGCAGTGCACGTAGCTCGGCGCGTGCACGTGCCCCACGCTCAACATTCCGACCCGGACTGGCATGCCGATAGTATGGCTCGTCACAATTCGGGCGGTTCGACAACCGCTGTCCTGCCCTTCTCAGCAAACGCCAGTTCGACGCGCCAGCTATGCGAGGGCTCAACCAGCCCCTTGGCGCGATCAGGCCACTCGATCAAGCAGAGGTGGGTGCCCAGGTAGTCCTCGATCCCGATCCCGGTGTGCGATTTCACGCGGAAAAGGTCGGCGTGCATCACGGGCGGGTCTGTGTCGAAGATCTGGATGAGGTTGAAGGTCGGCGAGCGCACCGGCTCGGTGTGGCCGAGCGCCTGCAAGAGACCGCGGACGAGAGTCGTCTTCCCTGCACCGAGCACGCCGGAAACGAGTACCACGTCTCCGGCCGTCAGCTTGCTCGCGAGCTTGGCCCCGAGCGCGCGGGTGGCGGCCTCGTCGGGAAGGTAGACGGGAGACATGCGGCAGAAGAGAGTACCGCCGCAGAATAAAGAGAGAGAAGAAAATGCGTGACGCCCTAAGCGGGGATGCGTTCTGGCGGCGGGCGCCACGCGGTTTCAAATTGCGGAGAGGTTGCCCGGGGCGTTAACCCCGGGCGTCTCTTCGCGTTCATTGCGGCTTTCAATTTAGCCTCTCAGAAGAGAGAGAACGGACTGAGGAGCCGCGTTAGCCTGCGCCAGCACGGACAAGCCGGTCTGTTGCAGAATCTGTAGTTTCGTGAAGTTGGTCATCTCCTCGGCAATGTCGGTGTCACGAATCATCGACTCTGTCGCAATCAAGTTCTCCTTTGTCACGCCGAGCGAGCGAATGTTCGACTGCAGCACGTGCCGCATGAACGATCCGATCTCTCCGCGCTTCAGGTTCAGGCCGTCTATTGCATTATCGACGATTTCGATTGCTGCTGTCGCTCCTGCGGCCGTCGTCAGATCGATGCCCGAGAATCCGAGCGCGCTCGAGCTGAAGTTCGGGATCGAGAGCGAGGTCGTCTGACCTGCGTTGCCGCCGATCTGGAACTGCGCCGAGCCGACGATGACCTGGCCAGCGCCGACCAGATTGGCGATCGCGTTGCCGGCTACTGTCAAGACAACGCGGTTGCCGTTGACGTCGGACAGAGTCAGGCCGTCGGAGCCGCTCGCGCCAGCGGTGAAGGTGACTGGCGTCAGGTTGCTGACAGTCACGTCCGCGATTGCGTCAATTCCTGCGACGCTGGCTGTGCCGGCTGTCGTCTGAATGATGCCGCTGGCATCGACGAGGTTGACCTTGAAGTTAGAGCCGAACGTCGTCTGCCGCAACTGGATCTGACCGACGCCGCCACCGAAAATCGCCTCTGCGATTACGCCTGTCTGGCCGGACAGTTCGTTCACCCTCGATACGATGTCGCCGAAGGTTTCCGATGCCGACATGGTGATCGTATGGCCGTTGATGCTGAACGAGCCAGGCGCGCCGAGCGCAGTGTTGACGTATGTCGCGAGGTCGGCGGCAGCCGTCGTCCTCGTGCCAGTGTGCGTTGCCTTGGTTGCAACGGTCGTTACGTTGACATCAACTGCTCCGTCTTGCTGTAGCGTCTGTGTACCGATCTGTCCGCCCAAGTTGAGGGACTTGATATTAACCGAGTCGACGACGATAGCGTTGATGCCTGCCGTTCCGTTGAGGATCTTCTTTCGACCGAACTGAGTTTGCTCCGCAATACGATCGATGGACTTAGTAATGAGTTGGACCTGCGTCTGGTTGGCTTGGAGCTGCGAGCTGCTCAAGGTCGCCGTGTTCGCAGATGCGACTGCAAGAGACCGAACCTCTCGCATGAGTCGCGATATTTCGTCGAGGGCGCCTTCAGCTGTTTTTGTGTAGTTGAGGGCGTCTTGGCTGTTGCGGATCGCTTGGTCTGCGCCGCTGATCTGCACGCGGAAGTTCTCCGATGCGATCAGGCCAGAAGGGTCGTCTGCTGCCGAATTGATTCTGAGTCCGGTCGATAGGCGGGTAATCGAAGTGGCCAATCGTACGCCCGTCATGTTGAGATTTCGGAGCGCATTCATCGCCGAAAGGTTTGTGTTAATGCGAAAAGACATTTTTCCTTTTTTCCTCCGTAAGGCCCGCAGCTCGCCATCCTTGGCTAGCTCCGGAGGGGAGCCGATCTGCGTGCCTGACAAGCCCTGTATTCCCTGTTAGAAATGCTGGGTACCTGGTAAAAATACTGGGATTCTGGTATTTTTACGGGGTTTGAGTCTATCCCAGTACAAATACGCGTGGATTTCTTGGCTGAACCAGCGCGAAAAGAGCCAGTAATCGAGCTTTCGGAGCGTGGAGGCTAGGTTGTCTTGAACCTAGTACAATAGGGGTGTCGATTACAAGAACGTGGGGGCCCCAATGGAACCCGAAAGAGAACAGATGCCCGACAACGCGGACTCAGACAAGTTCAGAGACCTCGCAGAGAAGATAGCTCAAGTTCCGAAAGAGGAGCTTGACGAGGCAAAGCAGGAAGAGGCGAGGCGCAGGGAGAAGGAGAAGAAGGACGCCGAGAAGCGTTGACTCAAATTGACGTGAAGGTGCGGGGCTTTGAACCTGGAGGACTAATCGCGAGAACAATCTGCACCGACGATTCGTTGTAGAATAAAGGTCGCATGGCTTCGGAGTCTCCTCGGTGTGTCGCCTTATTACTCTGCGACTACGTCGTAGAGGACAAAAGAACCGGCAACAAGTCATTTATAGGCACGTTTAACGGCATCAGCGGCTCCCAGTCTCCGATGCGGCACGATCGAATGTTCGTAGTTATCAGCCTCACGAACGTTTTGGAACCATGCCAGATCATGGTGCGGATCGTCCAGCCGGAAGGAGCCTCGCTGTTAGAGATGAAAGGCGAAATCCGGGCAGACAGCCCTTTGCAGGTGTTGGATATGGTCTTAGAGTTCCGTGGTATCGTGTTCCCTTCCGTAGGGCAACATTCGGTTGAAGTGACCTGCGAGAGCGAATTGCTGGCGATGCGCCAATTTGAGGTAACTCAGAGGAAATAAAATGGCAGCAGTGTTTTATGACGAGGTGTCCGACCGAGAATTTGTCGGTCAGGTCACAAAGGGAGAGCATGATGGCGACATCACGGTGAAGTCGGTGTACATAACAATTGACTTTGACGCATTGCGCAGTGCATCAGAGCGCCTCGAATGCCAATTGCTGTCTGAAGATGCGCTCTCTCGGGTGTGGAATGCATCTGAAGAGGATGCCGCATGGGCAGATTTGTAAGAGGCGATATTGTTGTCGTGCCGTTCCCGCTCAAAGAGGGTGGAGAAAAGCGGCGCCCAGCTCTCATTCTCGCTGAAGTTGCGTATGGCGGTTCGTCCGACTATTTGGTTTGCATGATCAGTTCGCAGAATGACCCCAATGACCAGGCATTGATTCCAATTGGGCACTCGGACGCGACCGGCGCGGATTTCATGGCGAACGATCCAGACGGTTGCAGTTACATCCGCCCCTCGCACCTGTGGACCATGGTTGATGCTGTAGCACTTCGCAAGCTCGACAGCTTATCGGTGGAGAAGACCGATCAGGCACTGGACCATGTCAGGTCGTTGCTTGCCTGACGACCTGACAGCACCGCAAAGATGCTGACTAGCCAGGAAGTCCTGTGCAGTTCCTGACTGATTGACCGCGACAGCAGACCACGGAGCCTGACAGAATCGCCTTAGGATGCCGGTAGTCGGGAAAGTCGGACGGCGGGGGGCGCGGGCTCGGTTTGCGATGGCGGTGCTGTACGCGGTGCTGTCGCTGGCCGCGATCACTACGCTGTACCCGTTCCTGATGATGGTCTCGACCGGGTTCAAGGGGCCGACCGACCAGGACGACAACCGGATCATCCCGTCGTTCTGGACCGACGACCAGGAGCTGGTTGAGAAGTACATCGACGACAAGTACGCCGGCGACCTTTCGCTGATCTCGTTCTCAAGCGCCGGAGCCGACGCCTCAGCGGACACCGTCGCCAAGTACGATCAGCTTCTGCTTGACCTTCCTCCCGACCTCTGGCTGGCCGGGTTCCGCAACGCGCCGAACCACATCACCGGAAGGTTGACGATGCGCTGGCAGGGGTGGCTGCGCGAGGAGTACGACGGCGACATCGACGCGCTGAACTCGGACTACAACGAGATCAACGGCGCGTTCCAGACGATCGCCGTGCCGAACGAACTGCTGGAGAGAAAGGGGTGGCGCCCGAGCCAGGATCGGAAGTGGGAGGACTGGCTGCGGTTCAAGGGTTCTCTGCCGAGCGAGTTCCGAATCCCGATCCGAACCACGCGGATCTTCCAGGAGTTCCTGCGGTCCAAGTACGGCGCACAGATCGACCTCGTTCCAGCGAGCATTCGCGGAGAGGCCGCGCAGTTCGAGCAGATCCCGTGGGACGCCTCGTCGCCAGAAGCCTCTGAGTTCGAGGCAGAAGCGCTGCCTGAGAGATTCAGGACTACGAACGCCGAGATGCTCTGGGCACAAATCTCGAAGGAGCCGATGCCGACGCGGGCGTTCGACCTGGCGACGTTGAACGCCGATCGAGGCCAAGTCAGGCGAGAGATGTCCAGTCGCAACTACAGGTACGTGATCGACTACATCGCCCTGCACGGCGGCGCGCTGTGGAACACCGTGATCTTCTGCGTGCTCGCGGTGCTGACCCAGCTCATCGTCAACCCGCTGGCGGCGTACGCGCTCTCCCGGTTCCCGATGAAGGCGACCGCGCGGATTCTGATCTTCCTGCTGGCGACGATGGCGTTCCCGGCGGAGGTAGCGATGATCCCGGCGTTCCTGCTGCTGAAGAACATGGGGCTGCTCAACACGTTCGCGGCTCTGGTGCTGCCGACGGCGGCCAACGGGTATATGATCTTCCTGCTCAAGGGGTTCTTCGACTCGCTGCCGCGCGAGGTGTTCGAGAGCGGGCAGATCGACGGCGCGAGCGAGTCGCGCATGATGCTGCGCCTGGCGCTGCCGCTCAGCAAGCCGGTGCTCGGCTACATGGCGCTGCTGGCGTTCATGGGTGCGTACGGCGCGTTCCTGCACGCGTTCCTGGTCGCGCAGGACCGCGAGATCTGGACGCTGATGGTGTTCATCTACCAGCTCCAGCAGATCGCGCCGAAGTCGGTGATGATGGCTGCGGTCGCGTTGGCGGCGATCCCGTCGGTGCTGGTTTTCCTGGCCGCGCAGCGGGTGATCATGCGCGGGATCGTTCTGCCTGGGGAGAGATAGGTCTTATAAGACTTATAGGACCTATACGACCTATATGTCCCATTCTCCCAGGCAGCCCACTAGCTCAGAGACGAACCCCGGGCCGCCGTACACCCAGCCGGTGTAGACCTGCACAAGGTCAGCGCCGAGCTCTAGTTTTCGGCGCGCGTCAGAGGCGCTCATGATCCCGCCGACTCCGATCAGTTTCAGCGAGTCGCCCGCGCACTCCTTAGTGAACCGCAGCGCTTCGTCGGCCATCGCTGTCAGCGGGGCGCCGGAGAGGCCGCCTTCGATAGCTGGGTTAAGATGGAGCATGTCGCGCGAGACCGTCGTGTTGGTGCAGACGATGCCGGTGAGGTCCATCTCCTGCGAAACCGCGACAACGTCTTCAATCCCACCGGGCGTCAGGTCGGGCGCGATCTTGACGAACAGCGGCTTGCGCGGGTCGATCTCCTTGAGCGTCTCCAGAATCTTGCGAAGGGAGTCTTTGTCCTGAAGCTCGCGCAACCCCGGCGTGTTCGGCGAAGATACGTTGACGACAACGTAGTCTGCGAACCGTTTCAGAAGCGAATACGAATACGCGTAGTCAGCGTGCGCTTCGTCGAGCGGGGTCGCCTTCGACTTGCCGATGTTCACGCCCAGCGGTATCCCGGCCTGTTTGCCCTCCAAGTTCCGAGCCATCGCGTCCGCGCCGTGGTTGTTGAACCCCAGCCGGTTGATCAGCGCTCGCTGCGGCTTCAGTCGGAACATCCGAGGCTTGGGGTTGCCCGGCTGAGCGTGTCGCGTCACCGTGCCGAGCTCGACGAATCCGAAGCCGAGCCTCTTCCAACCCTCGACGGCCACGGCGTCTTTGTCGAACCCCGCCGCGAGACCGACCGGGTTGGGGAAGCGCACCCCGAACAGTGAGTGCGAGAGGTCTCCGCCGCGGACTTGACGATCGCGAGAAAGGCCCCGCGAAATGAACTTGAGAGCCAGATTGTGCGCGGTCTCGGCGGGCAGGCCGAGGAGCAACCGGTGCGCCAGGCTCTCGAGCAGAGGCATCGGGCAGATTATGGCCGAGGGCGTCAGTCGAGCCCGGGAATCGAGCAGGCTGGAACAGGTTTCGGAATCGGCCCAATTCGAACCCGGAATCGCCCTGAAATGAGGGTACAATCCACTTTAGAATGCGACCTGAAATTCGCATGGTCTGACCACCGCTTCCAAGCCACAGTCAAAGAGACCTCTATGCCGGAAAACAAAGACGAAAAGGACAACGAGCAGAACACCCAGGAGAAGCTGAACAAGAAGATCGAAGGCGCCTATACCGCCGCCGACATCCAGGTTCTTGAAGGGCTCGAAGCGGTGCGGAAGCGCCCTGACATGTTCGTCGGCGACAACGGCAAGAAGGGGCTGCACCAGATGTTCCGCGAGGTGCTCGACAACTCGGTCGACGAGGCGCTGGCCGGACACTGCACCGAGATCCTCGTCAAGCTGTACAGGGACGGCTCGCTCAGCGTCGACGACAACGGGCGGGGGATCCCAGTCGGGGTCATGAAGAAGGAGAAGGCGTCCGCTCTCGAGGTCATCATGACCGTGCTGTACGCAGGCGGCAAGTTTGGCGGCAGCGGCTACAAGGTCTCGGGCGGGCTGCACGGCGTAGGCGTCTCGTGTACGAACGCCCTCTCCAAGTGGCTGATCGCAACCGTGCACCGAGACGGCAAGGTGTACCGGCAGAGCTACGCGGCCGGCAAGCCCACGTCTTCCGTCGAGGTAGTCGGCGATTCTGACCGAACCGGAACGATCATCCATTGGCTGCCCGACAAGGAAGTCCTGACGACGATCGAGATCGACCGCCACATCATCAAGCATCGCCTCAAGGAGATCGCGTACTTGAACGCGGGCCTCAAGATCGTGTTCGAGGACGAGGTGGATCCGGAGCAGAACGAGACGTTCTGCTTCAAGCAGGGCATCGTGCAGCTCGTCGAGGACATGAACGCCGAGAACGACCCGATGCACAAGCCGATCTACTTTCAGCGAGTTCGCAAAGGGATGGAGATCGAGGTCGCCATGCAGTACCAGAAGGGGTACCACACCAGCTTGCTCGCGTACTCCAACAACATCCACCAGCCGGACGGCGGGACGCACGTTTCGGGGTTCGGCCAGGCGCTGACCAGGGTCATCAACTCTTACGGCCGCAAGATGAACCTGATCAAGGAGAGGGACAAGAACTTCTCCGCCGACGACGTCGCCGAGGGGTTGACCTGCGTGATCGCCCTCAAGCTCGAAGAGCCGAGCTACAACTCGCAGGACAAGGTGAAGCTCGTGACCCCCGAAGTACAAGGCGCGACGAACTCGCTGGTCGGCGACGGACTACTGGAGTTCCTCGAAGAGAATCCGGGCATAGCGAAAGGGATCGTTGAAAAGGCCTCGATCGCGCAGAGAGCGCGAGAGGAGGCGCGCAAGGCGGCAGAGGCTATCAAGCGAAGCTCGGCTATGGACTCCTTCGGCCTGCCTGGCAAGCTGAGCGACTGCGTCAGCAAGAACGCCGCCGAGTGCGAGCTCTTCCTGGTCGAGGGCGACTCGGCGGGCGGATCGGCGAAGCAGGCGCGCGACAGGATGACCCAGGCTGTGCTGCCGCTGCGCGGCAAGATCCTGAACGTCGAGCGTGCCAGGCTGGAAAAGGCGCTCGACAACGAAGAGATCAAATCCCTGATCGCGGCTTTAGGCGTCGGCATCGCGGTCGATACGATCAGAGGCGGACTCGACGGCTCGATCGGCGAGGCTGAAGAAAACGGAGGCGGGCACAACTTCGACCTGAGCAAGCTGCGCTACCACAAGGTCATCATCATGACGGACGCCGACGTGGACGGAGAGCACATCCGCACTCTGCTGCTCACGTTCTTCTATCGGTATATGAAGCCGCTGGTCGTCAACGGGCACATCTACCTCGCACAGCCGCCGCTCTTCGTCATCAAGGTGGGCAGCAGCGAGAGGCATTACGCCGCCAGCGAAGAAGAGAGGGACGAGATCATCAGCAAGCTCGGCCGGAAGAAGTACACGGTCACCAGGTTCAAGGGCCTCGGGGAGATGATGGCCGAGGAGCTGGAGGAGACGACCATGTCCACAGAAGGCCGCAAGCTCGTGCGCGTGAACTACGATCGGGCCGAAGAAGTCGAGATCGAGGCCATGTTCATTCGGCTGATGGGCGACAAGGTGGAACCGAGGCGCGAGTACATCGAGCGGCACGCAAAGCTCGTGACGAACCTGGACTGGCATTATTAACGTCCTGGTATCTTTGCCTGTATTTGGCCTAAACCCCTGAAATAATCAAATACCTCGGTCAAGTTCGGATATGATCAGAGCGTTGGTCCTTCGGCGGCGGTTTATTAGAAGCCGCTTGGCCAGCGGCAAAAGCGCCAAATGGCTGTCCGCTTGGGATTGACGAGATTCTTTCTATCGGAGTAGGAAAAAAAATATGCGCAATAAATTCCTTGTTATCGTGGCGGTTTTCGCGCTCGGCACATTTGCCAACGCACAAGTCCTCGATCACATTACAGGCGGCACCGGTGCAGACTTGGTGGGCTTGAACGCTGCACAGGACTTCAGTCCTGCGAACAGCGCGTTAGACGTTCAAGTTCTTGAGGACTTCACTGTTACAGGCAGCCAACTGACTGTCACGACTATCGAAGTACTCATGGGCGGATTCGCCGGCTTCTTGAACGGTATGTTCACCGATGGCACGGTTACCAACTACCACGTCAACATCTATTCATCGCCGAACGCCGCAGGCGCATTGAACCAGGGTGACATATATGCCCAGACGTTCGCGCCAGGCTCAATGACCATTTCGGGCCCAATGGGCTTTGCCGAGACGTCGGTGCTCGGCGCAACGATTAATTTCACGCTGCCAGCTGCGGGAACGTACTGGGCCAGCATCCAGCCGGAAATGAACTTCTCACCCTTCGGTCAGACGGGCGTTGTCCGTTGGGCTGCCGGCACCTTCAACGGCGGCAGCAATGCCATACAGGCGAACCCCAATGGCGGGTTCTTCGGGCCTCCTGGCTGGATAGACATCGGCGCTGACGTAGCCTACAGGGTCAACGCGGTTCCGGAGCCGGCTTCGATGATCGCTCTCGGCCTGGGTGTAGCAGCGCTCGTCGCTCGCAGACGGCGCAAGAAGCTCGCCTAACGACCTCAGCTACTAGCACTAGACGCCCTGGCACAGACGGTGCCGGGGCGTTCTTGTGTCTGGCGGTAAGCTTTCGCGCATGACCGACCCGCGCGTCACCAAGCTCGCCGAGCTGCTCTGCACCCACTCGACCTCTCTGTCCGCCGATGACGTCGTCTTGATCCACCGTACGACCCTGGTACTGGACGTTAGAGGTGACCTGGTGAAACTACCTGTTATTCGGCCATTCTGTCGAAAACCCTTGACGAACCGATATAATCAGATCGGCGAAGCTCACGAGGGTTAGCTGTGTCGTGCGGCACTGATTTTATTCCTGATGGAGGGAAAATGAAAATAACTAGATATTTGATTACGGCTGCCCTTTGCGCTTGCTTCGCGGGTGCCCATGCCCAGGTTTTTCACCTTTCGTCTCGGCTCATCCCGGCTGCAGGCGGTAGAGCAAATGTGGTCTATCTGCTGGACGCGACCGGCACGCTCACAGGCCAGTACAACCAAGTCGCTGGAGCTGTGACTGATGCCTGGGGGTATCGAGACGGCGCGGTTGACCGGGCGAACAACGTCTACTTCGGCTGGGGCGGGGGAGTGGCTCGCCACAACGCCGACGGAAGCGGCGGAACTCAGATTATATTCGGCACCACGCCCGGCACGGGCACGACCTGGCGCGCGCTTGCGTTCGACCCGACCGGCAACGCCGGTGCGGGAAGCTTCTGGACGCAGAGCTTCGGCAGCGACCTGATCGAGACCACCATGGGCGGGGCTCTGCTCAACCAGTTCCCGAACAACATGAGCGTCTACGGACTCGCGTATGATGACGCGACCGGAAACCTGTGGGCGCACACCAGGGGGACACTCCCTACAGACCCGCCGTTTGTTGCCGAGGTAGACACCAACACGGGTCTGCCTACTGGGACGCAGTGGCAGTCAGACTTCGGCCAGAACCCGTCACCAGGCTTCTCGTTTCCGCTCCAGGGCGGCCTGAGCGGCTACCGGGCGGGCGGCTACACGCTGGCCGGCGTGCTTCAGGGATCTCCGGACACCGGGTTCACCGCGGACATTGCCGGCAACCTGACCGGTCCGTTCGCGCCGAACCCAAGGGACTTCGATGGCCAGACTGGGAACAACGGGCACCTCGGAATTGCGGCCCCGATCCCGGAGCCTGCTTCGATGATCGCTCTAGGCCTGGGTCTAGCCGCGCTCGTCGCTCGCAGACGACGCAAGAAGGCAGCCTAACGACCTCAGCTAAATGCTGAACTCGACGCCCTGGCACAGAGAAGTGCCGGGGCGTCTTAGTCCTTAGCGATAACCACTGGCGCATGGCTGATCCGGGCGTCGCCGCACGCCACCTGCGAACGCTGTGCAGCGGCCGCGAACCTAGCCCGACTATTGTATACTTTGTTCCTGGATCAGCCCTTCAAGGATTTCGCGCCGGCGAACAGAGAGCGGTCAGGGAAAGGAGATCGTTACATGCAGAGCAATAACAGCGCTCCGACCAGAACCCCGGGATTCCGGCGTGTTTCTTCGTCTACTGTGCTACTTTGTGGAGCACTCTTTTCAGCTCTCTTCTTGTTGTCGGGATGCCGCAAAGATGCGCGCGTACAGAGCCTTGTAAAGTCGGTGGCGCTCGCAAACCCTTCAAGCGGCGGTGACCAGCTCTTTCACGCTCTCTCCCCCGATGAGTCGGGCATCGATTTTCAGAACGTTCTTCTGAAGGAGCATTACAAGAAGTACCTCTTCAACGGGTCCGGCGTGTGCGTTGGGGACTACGATGGCGACGGAAAGCCGGATATCTATTTCGTCAGCCAAGACGGCGCCAACCGTTTGTACCGCCAAGTCGGCGATCTGGTTTTTGAAGACGTTACGTCGAAGGCCGGGGTTGACGGCGGGGATGCGATGGGTGCCGGAGCCAGCTTTGCGGACGTCGACAACGACGGCGACCTCGACCTGTTCGTCTGCAACATCAACGCTCCTGACCTGCTGTATATCAACCAGGGCAACGGCACGTTCAAGGAATCGGCCGCAGCTGCGGGCGTTGCAAACCCCGGCGCTAGCACGATGGCTGCGTTCGCGGACTACGACCGGGACGGCGACCTCGACCTGTATCTCGTAACTTACCGTCTTCTCTCGGCCTACGCAGAAGCACCGATCATCCAGTACATTGAGATCGACGGCGAACTCACCATCCGCCCGGACCAGTGGGACCAGTGGGCGCTCATGAGCGGGCGTTACGTGGAAGCTGGCCAAAGAGACTTTCTTTACCGCAACAACGGCGACGGGACCTTCACGAACGTGTCGGACGAGGCGGGCATCGGCGGCTATGACTTGGGCCTGTCGGCGACCTGGTGGGACTACAACGACGACGGCTGGTCTGACATCTACGTGGCAAACGATCTGAAGTCGTCCGACCACCTTTACCGGAACAACGGCGACGGCACCTTTACCGATGTGATTGAGGAGACCGTTCCCCACACCACGTGGTTCTCTATGGGCGCCGACTCGGCGGACATCAACAACGATGGGCTGTTCGATCTCATGGTCGGCGACATGTCCAGCACCACCCACTTCATGCAGAAGACCACCATGGGCGCGATGGGCTGGTCGGCGTGGTTCCTCGATTCCGCCGAGCCGAGACAGTACATGCGGAACACGCTCTACCTCAACACGGGCACGGACCGCTTGATGGAGGTCGCCTACTTGACCGGTCTGGCGAATACGGACTGGAGCTGGTCGATCAAGTTCGGCGACCTCGACAACGATGGGCGGGTGGACGTATTCGTTACGAACGGAATGGAGAAGAACGTCAACGACTCAGACTGGACGACAAAGTGGGAGTTGTTGATGGAGCAGGGCCGCAACGATGAGGCGAGTCGGCTGATTGACGAACGCCCGCGCCAGCCTGAGTCTAACTTGGCTTTCCGAAACCTCGGAGACCTCGAGTTTGAAAACGTGGGCGGGCAGTGGGGTCTCGACTTTCGCGGCGTGACTCATGGGGCTGCGTTCGCCGATTTAGACCGCGACGGGGATCTCGACATCGTTATAAACAACATGCACGACCCCGCGATCGTTTATCGAAACGACAGCCAGTCGGAGCACAGGCTTCTGATCCGGCTCGTCGGTACGCAGAGCAACCGCTTCGGAGTGGGGGCGAAGGTAACCGTGGAAACTGAGGCGGGATCGCAGGTGAGGCAGTTGACGCTCGCCCGGGGGTATCTGTCGCAGGACGAGCCGCTCATTCATTTCGGACTGGGAGATTCGGAGCGCGTCTCTCGGCTAACCGTAGATTGGCCGAGCGGTGTGAAGCAAGTCGTCAAGGACTTGCGAGCCGACAGGTTTTACACGTTGACGGAGCCAAAAGCTTCGTCGCGGCCAGCCCCGCCGAAGACCGCTCATTATGAAGGGCAGTTTGTTGACACAACCGGAGAGGCCGGCCTGGAGTTTGTTCACACGGAGCAGCCGTTCGACGACTACGAGCGGGAGCCGCTCTTGCCATACAAGCTTTCGCAGCTGGGTCCGGGTCTCGCCTGGGGCGATGCGGATGGGGACGGCGACGATGACCTGTTCGTCGGTGGCGCGGCGGGCCAGCCGGGGGCGCTCTTCATTCGCGGTGAAGACGGCAAGTTCGTGAAGGCCACTGGCGGGCCTTGGAACGAAGACGCGGCCTGCGAAGATATGGCCTGTCTCTGGTTTGATGCGGATGGCGACGGCGACCAGGACCTGTTCGTCGTGAGCGGAGGAGTCGAAAGCAGTCCGGGGAACAGGCTCTTGCGCGATCGCCTGTACCTCAACGACGGCTCAGGTTCCTTCGCGAAGGCGTCCGCCGGGACGTTGCCTTCGTTTGCGGACAGCGGGAGTGTAGCGGCGGCCTGCGACTTCGACCGAGACGGAGACCTCGATCTGTTCGTCGGCGCTAGAGTGGTTCCGGGCAAGTATCCGGAGACGCCCAACAGTCGGCTCCTGCGCAACGACGGCGGAAAGTTCGTGGACGTCAGCGACACGCTTGCGCCCGGTTTGAGGCGGATTGGACTGGTGACCGGCGCGGTGTGGTCCGACGCGAACGGGGACGGGTGGCCAGACCTCTTGATCGCCGTGGAATGGGGATCCGTCAAGCTGTACCTCAACGCGCAAGGCAAGTTGGCCGATGCGACGGAGGAGGCCGGGCTCGCGGGGCATACCGGCTGGTGGAACGGCATCGCAGCGGGTGACGTGGACGGCGACGGCGACATCGACTTCGTAGCGACCAACGCCGGGCTCAACACCAAATACATCGCCAGCCCGCAATATCCGGCCAGGCTGTATGCGAGCGACTTCGACAGAGACGGACGCCTGGACTTGGTGGAGTCGATGTTCGAGGACGGCACGGAGTACCCGGTGCGAGGACGCAGCTGCAGTGCAAACGCGATGCCGTTCGTCGCCGACAAGTTCGGGACGTACAGAGAGTTTGCGCTGGCGACGACGCAGGACATCTACACGCCGGAGAAGCTCTCGAAGTCGACTGGCCTGAGCGCAAACTTCTTGGAATCAGCGGTGTTCATCAACCGAGGTGACGGTACGTTCGACGTGCGCCCGCTCCCGCGCTTCGTCCAGGCCTCACCGGGGTATGGAGTTTCCATTACGGACTTCAATGGAGACGGCGCGCCGGACATCTACATCGTCCAGAACTTCTTCGGGCCTCAGCGGGAGACCGGGCGCTGGGACGGCGGACTGAGCGTCCTGCTCGAAGGCCTCGGAAACGGTGAGTTCGCACCTGTCTGGCCGAAGGAGAGCGCGCTGATCGTACCGGAGGACGCGAAGGGCATGGCCGTTGCGGACGTCAACGATGACGGCTGGCCGGACCTGACCGTCGGCACCAACAGCGGCAGGCTGCGCGTTTTCCAGAACAGGGGAAACGCCGGGAACAGACTGCTGAATGTGAGACTTGAAGGCAAACCCGGCAACCCGACAGCGGTCGGCGCGAAGGTGACGGTGCTGTCGCAGAAAGGAGCGAAACAGACGGCGGAGGTTTACGCCGGTTCGGGTTATCTCTCTCAATCCACGTCGTGCCTTTTCTTCGGATTCGGGAAGGACGACCGTCCCGTCGAGGTTCGGGTGTCGTGGCCGGACGGTGAGACCGCGACGTTCACCGACGGCCTTGGCGATCGAACCGTAACGCTTCGGCAGAAGTAAGGCAAGCGCGCAACGCGCTCAATCAAAGCGGAGCTGCCATGGCCTCCTAAGGCAACCGAGGTTCATCTGTGTTTGCTGCCGGCGCAAGAAGGCGTAAAGGAGAACCAGTCCGTGTGCGTGGCGGTAACCTTTCGCGCATGACCGACCCGCGCGTCACCAAGCTCGCCGAGCTGCTCTGCACCCACTCGACCTCTCTGTCCGCCGATGACACGGTTCTGATTCATGCGATCGACATTCCGGACACCGTCGTCGCAGAGGTCGTTCGTGTCGCTCGCAGTAAGGGTGCTCAGGTAGTGATGCGGCTCGAGAGCAACCGGGTCAAGCGCCAACTCATGATGGGGATGACGGAAGAGAACGTCAAGACCATCGCCGACATCGAGATGTACGAGATGAAGCAGATGAGCGCCTACATCTCGATCCGCGGCAGCGACAACGTGAGCGAGGCGGGCGACGTGCCGGACGAGGTCATGACGATGTGGAGCCGCAACTTCGTCCAGCCGGTCGTGCTGGGCGAGCGCGTGCCGAACACCAAATGGGTGGCGCTCCGCTGGCCGAGTCCGTCGATGGCGCAGCAGGCAGGGATGTCGACCGACGCGTTCGAGGAGTTCTACTTCGACGTCTGCACGATGGACTACCCTCGCATGCAGAAGGCGGCAGAGCCTCTGCGTGAGCTGATGCTCAAGACCGACAGGGTCGAGATCAAAGGGCCGGGGACGGACATCGCGTTCAGTATCAAAGACATCGACGTGCGGCAGTCTTATGGACTGCGGAACATTCCCGACGGCGAGTGCTTCACCTCGCCTGTGCGCGACTCGGTCAACGGCGTGCTGCAGTACAACACGGTCTCGCTCTACCAGGGAACGGAGTTCAAGGACGTGCGGATCGTGTGCAAGGACGGCAAGGTCGTCGAGTGCGACGCGGGCGACCAGACCCGCAAGATGAACGAGATCCTCGACACCGACGAGGGCGCGCGGTACTTCGGCGAGTGGGCGCTCGGCTACAACCCCTACGTCATGCACCCGATGAAGGACACGCTGTTCGACGAGAAGATCGGCGGCTCGTTCCACATGACCCCCGGCAACGCCTACGACGACGCCGACAACGGCAACCGCTCGGCAGTGCACTGGGACATCGTCTGCATCCAGCGGCCGGAGTACGGCGGCGGAGAGGTTCTCTTCGACGGGGTGGTGATCCGCAAGGACGGGCTGTTCGTCCTGCCGGAGCTAGAGGGCTTGAATCCGGAGAACCTTCGGTAGTTGGCAGTTGGGAGGGCGAGCGTCCTCGCGAGCCGCGCCTGTGGGCAGTAGGCTGTTGGCAGTAGGCTATTGGCAGAGCGGTCTGATCGCCGTTCACATGATCTACCTGCATACTGGGGTGGTTCTGATCTGGACAAGAATGTGTCGTATAATGAGTTTGGTAAGACGCTAAACGTTAACAGGAGAGAATCATGAGAAAGTACGTTTTGATGCTCGCGCTGGCGATGCCGCTCACTGCGGCAGCGCAGTTCTTCGATCACTTCGAAGGAAACGAGCTCGCCGGCCACTGGCGCTTCTTCAGCGAGGGTACCCAGTGGGAGCACAACGTGAGCGACAGCATGCTCCACGTTACGCGACTGTTCGGGGGGCCCCCCGGGCTCAGACAGGTGTACCTCTTTGCACGGCTGGATCCGCTGGCCGACTTCGAAATGACTGTGTTGATGGGTTGGGACGAAGCGGAGTTTCACCGGCTGCAAGTGAGGATCCTTCGAAGCTTAGCTCTCCCCAGTTTTTCTTCGATTGGTGTAGTCAATTACGAGGCGAGGCCTTCGTGGGAGACGCCGCTGGCCACGGCATGGTTCAACGGTGCCGGAAGCAACTCCATTCCTGCGCCCCGCAGCGGCATGCACGAATTCCGAATGGCGCGAACGGGCGATTCGATGACCGCGCATTTCGACGGTCAACTCATTCACCAAGGATCGGGAGTCGTGACGGACGAAGCTCGTTGGGTGATGTTCGAGTTCGTCAGTGATGAGGATCTTCAATTTGCGCCCCTGCACGTTGATATGATCCAGCTCGTTCCCGAGCCCGCGACGTTCGTCATCTTAGGGATCGGCGCAATCTGCGCGATGCTCAGAAGGAGGAGATAGAGATGCCTGGTAGCTGTGCTGACACGCGTTCCTGACACGCGCTTTCGCTGACACGCGTTCCTGACACGCGCGATCGTGCTTGCTCACACTTCCCGGTCGTGTTGGAGGGTGGCGCTCCTGCGACACCGCTCTCGCGGTCAGACGGAGCGCCGGCATTCAGTCAGCATTCGAATTGCTGCCGCCGCAATGCCAATGTTGTAGTCGCCGAAAGGTAAGGTCGCACAGGAGCACGACCCTCCATGAGGAGTTCACAAGCAAGACTCCTCGGCTTACGCGGCTCGCGAGGACGCTCGCCCTCCCAATGATGGTCGACCCTAGACCCTCAACCCTGAATCCTCGCACCTTGTTCCCCGCGCCTCGCCCCGCCGCAAGGTATCGTCAAACCCGTGGCGGACAAGCGGATCGGCGTGGACGAAAGTGGTAAGGGGGATTTCTTCGGGCCGCTCGTGATCGCCGCTTGCTACGTCGGCCCCGAGCACTGCTCAGAGTTGGAAGAAGTGCAGGACAGCAAGAAGCTGACCGACAAGAAGGCGGTCTTACTCGCTCGTGTCATCAAGCGCACTTGCCCACACTCCATCGTCGCTATCGGCCCAAAAAAGTATAACGAATTGTATAAGAAGATCGGGAATCTTAACAAACTACTGGCCTGGGGACACGCGCGGGCGATCGAGGACGTGCTGGAGAAACAGGATTGCAACGTCGTCATCAGCGATCAGTTTGCGAACCCCGCCGGGCTCAAGCGGGCGTTGATGCAAAAAGGAAGGAGCATCGAGCTGATTTCGAGGGTCCGAGCTGAGGCCGACCTCGCGGTGGCTGCGGCCAGCGTGCTCGCCCGCGCCGAGTTCTTGCACAGATTGCAGCGGCTCGGCGCAGATTTTGGGGTCACGCTGCCGAAGGGCGCTGGGTTCCAGGTGGATGAGACCGCGGCAAGAATCATCGACGAAAGGGGCGAGGATGCCCTCGCAGCCGTCGCCAAGATGCACTTCAAGACGGTCGACAAGGCCAAGGCGCTGGCCAAAGGGCTTTGACAGCCGACCGCTGCCCGGCCATAATCAGGTCGATGAGCGTCGTCGTTCTGGACGCCGCCGCGATGCGCCGAACCCTCGGCCGCATGGCGCACGAGATATTGGAGTCGAATCAAGGCGCCGAAGATCTCGTCGTCGTTGGCATCTTGCGGCGCGGATACCCGGTCGCAAAGCGGCTGGCGTTCACCATGACTCAGATCGAGGGCACGACGGTGCCTTGCGGGAAGCTCGACGCGAGGTCGAGCCGCGACGATGACACGGTCGTCGACTCCGATGACAGCGAGATACCTTTTCGCGTCGAAGGGAAGCGCGTAATCCTGGTAGACGAGGTCATATTCACCGGCAGGACCGTCCGAGCGGCTCTCGACGCGCTCGTAAAGATCGGACGGCCCAAGAGCGTACAGCTGGCCGTTCTGGTCGATCGTGGGCACCGCGAGCTTCCGATCCAGCCTGACTACGCCGGCAAGGTAGTGCAGACGCAGAACAGCGACTATATCGAGGTGCTGTTGAGCGAGGACGACGACGAGGACAGGGTGGTTCTGCGGACGGCCGCAGAGCGGGAGGCTGCAGCTCAATGAGTCAGCATCTGCTCGCCATCCGCCACCTGGAAGCAACCGATATCACCGAGCTGCTCAACGTCGCGGCGGCTTACAAGGAGGCGGTCACGAGCCGCGAGCCGCTGAAGGGGATCGAGCCGAAAGTCATTGGGCTCCTGCTGTTCGAGAACTCGACTCGGACGCGGGTGTCGTTCGAGCAGGCAGCGAACTACCTCGGGTACCGCATGGTCAACTTCTCGGGTACCGGCAGCTCGATGAGCAAGGGAGAAACGCTCAAGGATACGATTCTGACGCTGCGATATGAGCGACTGGAAGGTCTGGTCATTCGGCACAGGTCGTCCGGTGGTGCGACGCTCGCCGCCAAGTACTTCGGCGGTCCCGTCGTGAACGCTGGAGACGGCCAGCACGAGCACCCGACCCAAGCGCTGGGCGATGCGCTGACGATTTTGGAGCGAAAGGGCGACATCCAGGGACTGACCGTCGCGATCGTCGGCGACGTGCTGCACTCCCGCGTTGCGCGCAGCAACGCCTGGCTGTTGCACAAGCTGGGCGCCGACGTCCGGTTTGTCGGTCCTCGCACGCTCATACCGAGTCACACGGGCAAGCTGCCCGGCTCGGTGTTCTACGATCTGCCGTCGGGGCTCGCCGGAGCCGACGTGGTGATGTGCCTGCGACTGCAGAAGGAGAGAATGACGGACGGCTTGCTCAGCTCGGTCGGGGAGTATCGGCGTCTGTATCAGATCAACCGACAGACCCTGCGGTACGCCGATTCCGAAGCGATCGTTCTGCACCCAGGTCCGCTCAACAGGGGGATCGAAGTCGACGATTCGGTTGCCGATAGCGAGGCGAGCTGCGTCAACGATCAAGTTTCGAACGGAATCTTCGTAAAAATGGCGGTCTTGACCTGGATGTATCAAGATCCGCAATCGTCGGGCAACGGGGAGGGCGGAGAGTGAAAACAGTCTTCAAGAACGGCCGCGTCCTCGATCCATCGCAGGAGATGGATGAGGTTTGCACCGTCGTCGTGGAGAGCGCACAGATCAGCCAGATCGGAGGCGAGGTCAATGAGACGGGCGCGGACGATGTTTACGACTGCCAAGGTCTGTGGCTGTGCCCAGGGCTCGTCGATATGCACGTACACCTGCGCGAGCCAGGAGAGACGTATCGAGAGAGCATCAAGACCGGAACGCAGGCTGCGGCAGCCGGCGGATTCACAACGATCTGCTGCATGCCGAACACTACGCCGCCTCTCGACACTCCGGCTCTCGTCGATTTCATTTTTGACCGCGCCGCGTCGCCGGAAGCGGGCGGCGTGTTCGTCGCACCTGTCGGAGCTTTGACGGTAGGGCAGGCTGGCGAGGTGGTCAGCGACTTGGCGGCCCTCAAGGCTGCTGGCATCATCGCTGCGAGCGATGAAGGACATCCGGTTCAAGATTCCAGCGTGATGAAGCGAGCGATGGAGTTCTGCCTTCAGCTGGACCTTCCGATCATGGCGCACTGCGAGGATCTCTCGCTGACTTTGGACGGCAGCATGAACGAGGGCGCTGTCAGCGCGATGCTCGGGTTGAAGGGCATGCCGAGGAGCGCGGAGGAGATCATGGTGATGCGCAACTGCCTGCTCTCTTTGAACACCGGCTGCCCTATCCACATCCTTCGCGTCAGCACGTGGGGCGCCGTCGAGATGGTCCGCCAGGCCAAGTACCTCGGCGCGCCGGTTACCTGCGAGATCTGCCCGCACCACTTCTGCCTCACCGAGGACGCCGTCGGAGAGTTCGACCCGAACTTCAAGACGACCCCGCCTCTGCGGACCGACGTTGACGTGGACATCCTGCTTCAAGCGTTGCACGACGGCACGATCGACTGCATCGCCAGCGACCATTCGCCGTACGCGCCGTACGAGGTTGACGTGCCGTTCGAGGAGGCGCCGTTCGGGATGGTCGGGCTAGAGTCCGCGGTCGGGGTGACGTTGACTCATGCGACGCACAAGGGAGTGCTTTCGCCTCTCGAGACGGTGAGGAAGTTGAGCACGAAGCCCGCAGAGATTCTGCGGCTCGAGGCGGGCACGCTGAAACCAGGCGAAACTCCGATTGCTCAGCTGACGGTCATAGATCCGAACGTTGAGTGGACATTCGACGTGCAAAAAACGTTCTCGAAAGGCAAGAATACGCCGTTCCATGGAATGCAAATGAGGGGAAAACCAGTTCTAACTTACTGTGGCGGTGAAATTTATCGCGACTCGCTTTTCGATTCAGCACGATTCTCCAATGGGGTCGCACGAGCATGACGCGTAGCATTCGCCAGGCAACCCGGCGGTGGCTTAACATGGATGACCACCGCCGAGGAATAAAGGCGCAGGCCGGGCGGGCGGGCTTGCTCCTTGTTGCTTCGATGGCTTTCGCCGGATGTCAATTTGGCCAGTTGCCGAATCAGGAAGACGTTGAGGCCAGCGCGGTAGGTCCAGAGGCTCTACAGAAGCGACTCGGCCGCGCTCGCAGCACAGTTGACGATCGAATTCTACGACGTCAGCTCAGCCCGGAAGAGGGAAGCGAGATACTGCGCGACTACGTCGTGGACCTCCTTGCGGACGTTGATGTCAAGGCCGTGGCGCCAGACGAGGCGTGGATGTACGGAGACCTTTTCCGCCAAATACCTGATTGGCAGGCAACGTACGATCTGTACTCGGTCGCGGTTGAACACGCTGAATCTGAGGATCGCCGGGTGAACGACTCGCTGCGACTGGCCGAAGCGACTGCGGAGCTAGGCGACGTCGAAGAGGGCATTCGACTGGTGAGGTCAACGTTCGACGCCTCCGCCGGCGGCAAAGGACCGATCTTGATGGCGACGCTGTACGAGTTTCTTCCTTCCGCGCGGCGACAAGGGATGGAGTTACAGCTTGCCGCACTGCTCGAGGACGCGATCGATCAACACCTCATGACGGTCGTCGATCCGAGCGAGGATGCTGGTCGCCGATTCTTGATCAGTCGAGAACACCACGTTCGCGAAGCTTGGAGCCAGATCATCATTTTGTATCATGCCGCCGACGAGGAAGAAAGAGCCCTGGGCGCTACCGTTCGGTACCTCGAGATGATGCGGCGATTTGCGACGTTATAGACGGGTTGAGTCGGTCGGCAAGCCCAATCGTAGTCACTGGTGGTCTGCTATCCTTTCGGATGAATGCACCCTGATCTTTTCACAGTTTTCGGATTCAAGGTTGGGACGTTCGGGCTCATCATTGCGGTGGGCCTCATGTTCTCAGTCTGGCTCGCCGGTCGGCGCGCACCGAGGCACGGCGTCAAACCGGAGAGCCTGTACGACGTCCTGATATGGGCGTTGATCCCAGGAATCCTCGGCGCCCGGATCGTTTACGTCGCCCAGCACTGGGAAGACTTCTCCGGCCATCCTGACGAACTGTGGACATTTCAGTTCGCGGGATTGACAAGTTTTGGGGGCATCGGGTTCGCGCTGATCGGAATCTGGGTGTGGTCTTGGCGGGCCAAGATTCCGCTGTCGTCGATGTTCGATATCATCGGCCTGCCGCTGCTGATTCTAGGGGCGATTGGCCGTGTGGCGTGTCTGATGAACGGCTGTTGCTACGGGCGTCCGACCGACGCCTGGTACGGCGTGTTTCAGGGATCGTACGTTTATCAGTTCACGCCCGCCCAGATTTTCGACTCTGCGATGCTTCTGGTCGGAGCGGGAGTTCTGTCCATGTTGGAGCGCCGAAAGCTCGTCCCCGGCCAATCGTTCGTCGCCGCGGTCGTCGCTTACGGAGTCAGCCGGTACATTTACGAGTTTTGGCGTGCGGGTACAGACGACGAGGTAGCGCGGGGTCTGGCCACTTCCGCGTACGCGTGGAGCGACGTGATGACGAGAGCCCAGGTGGCGGCAGGGGTGATGATCGTGGGCGGCCTGGCCGCATTCTTCTGGTTCGGCAGTCGCAGGCAAGCCGTTGTCGCTGAACCGTCGCAGCAGGAGGAGTAGCGCCCTCGGAACTGGTCAACGGGTACGACTGTGCTGCGGCTTTGCATAGGCCGGACCGGTTGAGAGGGTAACCTCGGCATCACAGTATGAGAGTTCGCAACAAGGAGCTTCGGCAGAGGCGACACCGCAAGGCAAAGCACGTCCGGGCAGTTATCAAGGAGCTGAAGGCGAACAAGGGTTCAGCTCGCAAGTCCCGCGCAACGAGCAAGGCCGCTGGTTCGCCGGCAGAGAAGAAGCCGGCGGCGAAGAAGGCACCGGCTAAGAAGGCCGCTACGAAGAAGGCACCCGCGAAAACCGCTGCCAAGAAACCAGCGGCCAAGAAGAGTCCCGCAAAGTCTAAGTCGACGGCTACGGCAGCCAAGAAGGCGACTACGAAGAAGGCCGCTCCGGCGAAGAAGGCTGTTGCCAAGAAAGCACCGGAAGAGCACGAGTCGGGTGACGCCTAGGTCGGCAGGAGGACTGGAAACTCTTGCGCTCGCTGGGGTAGTACTGTACTGAGAGGTTGTCTTGCCCGAAATTACGACGGCTCCCGAGGAAAAGGCTTCGTCGTCGCTCGACGATCTCGCCGCCCATTTGAAAGCCGATCCGTACGTCGTAGTACATGACGCGGAGCAGCTGGCGGCGGACTTCGGGCTGTCCAAGTCGTTCGTCGAGGAGGTGCTCGACGCTCTGCAGCGCAGGAGCTATCGCTCCGAGACGCGCGAGGCTCTCTGGCGGTCGATCCGGCAGCTAATCGAGAACCTTTGGAGCTACGTCTGCGACGTGACGACGCGTCTAACAGGGAGGCCGTACGCATTCATCATCGCTACCTTCGTCGGTGGGTTTGCTGTGGTGCAGCTCTTCGATTTCATGAGGCAGTGGTTCACGACTCCGATGCAAGCGGCGAACGAGCCCAATCCTCTGGCTGGCGTCTTCAGAGCCCAGGCCACGGCGTTAGTGGTCATGCTGGCATTTCAGGCTGTGGGTTACGCCCGGCACGGCCGGATGCGGTACCCGATCTTCGGGGCGGGGGTGGTGGCACTCGGTCTTGCTGGGGTGCTTACCTTCCAGGGCTCGTTCTCTGCCGACAGTACGTTCCCCCCGATCGTTGCGGCGCTCGTCCTCGGCGCGGTCTATCTTGGCGTCATGGGGCCTGTAGCGCTGCTTGGCGGATACGCGCGGCTCAAGCATGAAGAGAGGCACGAGCAGAAGCTTTCTCGTCAGGATCTTCTCGATCGGCTGTTCTATCTCCAGGCGCGGCTGAAGGGTTTCAAGGCGGACGGCCAGCCGCTCAAGCGCGACCTGAATCTGCTCGACACCCTGCGCAAGTCGCGGCTCTACCCGATCGTGGCGGTAGCAATCGGACTGCTTCTGGGTGCGATCGAGCTTGGATTCCTCGGCTCGCTGTCGACTACAGGTTCCGTACCACCGATGGCCCGGGTCGTGATGCTCGGAATCGCCGGCACAACGTACCTGGGGGTCGGTTACGGTTCGGGAGGTGTCAGGCGCGCGCTGCTGTCTCTCGGGCTCATGTTTCTCGCCTCGACCATGGTCTTAGCGGTGCCGTACGGCCAATATGGGTCGGATTGGCTTCGGCTTACCTTCCTCGAGGGCAGCGCCTACTTGCGCATGTCCGGGGTCTTGGTGCTCGCCGTGGTGTCTGGAATGGCATCGCACGTCGATGAGCAAACCAAGCGGCATCGGCGACTCAGGGAGCGAGATCCAGCGATCGTGCTGGCGGAGATCGTGCAGATTCAATGGAGGCTCAATCCGAGGATCGAGGCGACGTGCGTCATGTCCGTAGACGTCGCGAACAGCACGAAGATGAAGGCCTCGGCCGATCCGCTGCACGTCGAGTACAGCTTTCGCGCTTTTCAGGACCTTGTCGCCAGGATCGCGGCGAGCCAGGGCGGAGTCGTCCTGTCGACGGCGGGCGACGGGGCCGTGCTGACGTTTTCGAGGTGCGTCGACGCCCTGTTCGCAGGAAAGGAGATCCAGTCGGAGATTGCGCGGTTCAACGGAGGAGTGAATCGTCTCGACGATCCGTTTCGGGTTCGGGTCGGCATTCATACCGGAAAAACCTCGGCGCAGCTATCGGACGTTCCCTTCAACGAGATCATCGATATTGCAGCTCACGTTGAGCGGGATGCCCCGGTCGGCGGCATTGCGATCACCTTTCCGGTTCTTGAGCACGTCAAAGAGGAGCGTGTCGCCGAGATGCGCGAGCAGATCGACGGTCACAAGGTGTACTTCGTGCTCAACCCGACGTTGGCATCATGAACGCTCGCTGCATCGACCTCGGGCACATGGGTTACGTCGCCGCGTGGGATTTCCAGAAGCGGATCGCCCAAGACGTGGAGCAAGGCGGCGATGACACGCTGCTGTTCGTCGAGCATGATCCGGTGTTGACGCTGGGAGCGAGTCACAAAGAGTCGAATCTCCTGCTTTCCGCAGACGAGTACGCGAGTCTCGGAATAGAAGTCGTCAAGACGGATCGGGGCGGAGACGTCACGTACCACGGCCCCAACCAACTGGTCGTCTATCCGATTTTCAACCTGCGCAAGCACGGCAAAGACTTGCACAAGTGGATGCGCGGCTTGGAGGAGGCGGTGATCCGGGCTATCGACTATCTGGGTGTAAAGGGCGAGAGGAGTTCTGTCAACACGGGTGTGTGGGTTGACCAAAAGAAGATAGCGGCAATCGGGATCAAGGTCCGGCGCTGGGTCAGCCTCCACGGAATCGCTTTGAACTGCGACAACGACCTGAGCAGCTTCGACGTCATCGTTCCGTGCGGAATCTCGACGCACGGCGTGACTAGCCTGAGCGAGGCGTGCGGTCGCAAGGTGACGATCGACGAAGCGATGCCGCTGATCGCCAAGGCGTTCGAGAACGTCTTCGACCTAAGCTTCGAGCACGTCCAGCTTCGTGAAGTCCTCGCCTAGAACCGTCCCAGAGTCACTGCCCATCCAGTTGTCAAGCGTCGTCGCGTACACCTGTCTGAAGTCAGTGCTCCACTTCAAGTCGCCGCGATCCAGATCGGTGAGGCTCGGGTGCGGGCCGTGCAGACCGCCCTTGACTTTGCTGCCGATCAGCATCATCGGTCCGGCCGCGCCGTGATCGGTGCCTTGGCTTCCGTTCTCGTACGATCGACGGCCGAACTCGCTGAACACCAGCGTTATCACTTTGTCCGCCCGTCCGACGGCCTCCATCTCCCGCTGGAACGCGAGAATGGCGTCGCAGAACTGCTTCATCAACCGACCGTGGTTCACGATCTGATTGCTGTGCGTGTCGAATCCGCCGGCGCTGATGTACACGACTCGCGTCAGCGGACAGCTGGCAACGATCTGGGCGACTTGCTTGAACGAATTGCCGAACCGGTCGTTGGCGTACGTCTGTTGAGGAGTGAAAGTTGAGAGTCTGCTCTGCAGTTCGGCCATCGCGTCCAGCGCCGTGTTGTTCGCCATCTGTATGGCTCGCGTCGCGCTGCCAGCCTCGGCCTCCTTCCCCTGGATCTCTCTCAGCATCCTCTCAACGTCTTGATTGCCGACCATCGCCTGGATATCGGCGAGGCTGGCAAAGCACGGGATGCTCGCGTTCTTGGCGTTCAGCGCTCTCGGCTTTTCGACCGAAAGGCCAATCCCGGAAATCGCGTTGACGGGACCTGCCAAGAGCTCGTTATCGAAATGCCGACCGATCCAGCCGTACTTCATCTTGCCTGTCGGACTGGCCGAGTGCCAAATGTCCATCGACCGGAAGTGGGATCGATTCGGCTGCGGATACCCGACGCCCTGGATGATCGCGACCTTGCCCTCCTGGTACAGTTCGGCGATTCCGCCCATCTCGGGGTGCAGTCCGATCGACTCGGTCAGCTTGATAACCTCGTCGTCCTTGACTCCGATCGTCGGGCGAATCTTGGCGTACTCGGCGTCGGCGTACGGCACGATCGTGTTCAGCCCGTCGTTGCCGCCGGAAAACTGGCACACGACGAGTACGTTTTCAGAAGGCGCCTTGCCGCCTAGGGACCTCTTGACCAGGTCAGTTCTTGCAACCGCAGCCAACCAAGGTGGCGCCATCATGCCGACAGCGATCATGCCGCCACGCTGAAACAGCTCTCTACGTGAGAATTCGCTCATACCGTGCACCTACCCATACATTATGGCCTGTGAGAGGGGACGAGACAAGAGGATCGGAGTTCACACGGCTGGTAAAATCGCGCTCGTTGACTAGTTTCCCCAGACAGACATCGTCGATCGTCGCGGCAGGCGTCATGGCGATTCTCACGATTTCGGTGTTCGCGAGCGCTCAGTTCAGCGGGCCAGAGAGCGCGCTGCAACTGTATCACGTAGCGGTGCTGAGCAACGACGGAGATCGGCTGAGCGCGGTGGTGCTGCAGGACCCTGAGAGCGGATCGGCACGAGAGTTGCAGGTTCGCGTATTCAATCTGATGGGTGTCAGCGAGGGTATTCGCGTTGTGAGTATCGAGCGCAAGGGGCGCAGCGCGATCGTCACTATGGGCTACTTTTCGGCAGGGTTCGGTCAAGCTTTCGTGCCGTTCTACATGGTAAAGCCGCTTTCAAAGTGGCAAATTGACACGGAACTCACGATAGCGTTGTTGCAGAGCATGTAGAACGGAACTGAAGAATCAACATGAGCATGAAGCGATTGGGGCGCGTACCGTACTTGACGATCATATTGGGCGCGTTCGTCTTGGCGCTCATCCTCATCGTCGTGCTGGCGGGCGAATCGCCCTCTACAACTGGCGCCAAGTTCATGGCTGCGCTCTCAGAGGGCGATGTCGACGTGCTAGTGGAGCTGAGCCACATGGATGGCGTCACCGATGACGAATTGCGAGAAAAGTGGGAGTACACGACGAGCGTCGTTGGGCCGCATTACGTTTTTCAATTCAGTATCGAGGACTCCGTTAGGCAGAGCGAAGACAAAGCCGCTGTCCGAATGGAGCTGATTAGGAATTCCGATAAGAACAGCGCGTTTCCAGACCGATTCGAGCTCGAACTGAGGAAGATCGACGACGAGTGGAAGGTCGTCGTCGCCTCCTTGGACAGAGAGATTTATCCGGGGCTGCCGCGCTAGCCGGTCTGCTAAACTCGCCGCATGCGGGCAAGCCTAATCCCCCTATGTCTCCTTGCCGGTGGGCTGGCGCAGGCGCAGGAGCGGCCCAACTTCGTCATCATCTTCCTGGACGACGTCGGCTACGGCGATCTCTCCTCGTACGGGCAGACTCATTATCAGACGCCGCACCTCGACAGGCTGGCCGCCGAGGGGACGCGGTTCACGGATTTTCTGGTTGCTTCGCCGGCTTGCTCACCCTCTCGGGCGGCGCTGCTCACCGGTTGCTATCCGCAGCGTGTCAGCGTGCCGGGAGTGCTGGGCCCAGCGAGCAAGAGCGGCCTGCACCCGGATGAGATCACGATCGCGGACATCTTGAAGGGGCAGGGGTACGCCACGGCGATAGTCGGCAAGTGGCACCTGGGCATCACGCCGCCGCTGCTCCCGCTGAACCAGGGGTTCGACGAGTACTTCGGGCTGCCGTACTCCAACGACATGTGGCCGGGGCTCGGCAAGGACTGGCCGCCGCTGATGCTTTACCGTGGCAACGAGCCGGTCGAGGAGGTCAAGACGCTGGCGGACCAGGACCAGCTCACGCGCCGGTACACCGAGTACGCGGTGGACTTCATCAAGCGCAAGAAGGACGGGCCGTTCTTTCTGTATTTTCCGCACTCGATGGGGCACGTACCGCTCGGGGTTTCCGAGCCGTTCAAGGGTAAGAGCGGGCACACGTACTACGGCGATGCGATGGTCGAGGTGGACTGGTCTGTCGGCCAGATCATCAAGACGCTGCGCGAAGAGGGGCTGGACAGGAGCACGCTCGTGCTGTTCACGTCCGACAACGGGCCGTGGCTGCCGTTCGGTGACCACGCTGGGGTCTCCGGGCCGTTGCGCGAGGGGAAGGGGACGACGTTCGAGGGCGGGATGCGCGAGCCGTTCATCGCCTGGTGGCCGGGGCGCGTGCCCGCTGGCCGGGTTTCGGACACGTTTGTGAACGCCATGGACTTTCTGCCGACGATCGCACGGCTGGCCGGCACGACCGAGCCGCAGGACCGCATCATCGACGGCAGGGACATCGCACCGGTGCTTTTCGGCGAGACCGACGTCTCGCCGCACCGGTACTTCTTCTACTACTGGCCTCGGCAGCTGCAGGCCGTGCGCGTGGGGGACTGGAAGCTGCACCTCCCGCACCAGCACCGGCACCAAGAAGGCGCGCCGGGGGTTGGCGGCAAGAGCGCCGGGCAGGTGCAAAGGCAGATCGGGCTGTCGCTGTTCAACCTGCGCCGCGACATTGGCGAGACGGTTAATTTGGTCGAGGAGTACCCCGAGATCGTCGAGCGGCTGTTGCGGCTGGCCGAGCTAGCCCGCCGCGACCTCGGCGACGCGCTGACGAAGACCACCGGCGAGAACGTGCGCCCCGCAGGCAAGGTCGCACCCCCAAACTGAGCTTCGCTCCTTCGGTACAATCGAAGCGACAATGACGCATAGGGAACGAATCGAAGCCGCCATCAGAGGGGAGAAGACCGACAGGGTGCCGATTGCGCTTTGGAGGCACTTTCCGCACGAGGATCAGACTGCGCAAGGGCATGCCGATGCCGTCATCAGCTTTCAAAAGCAGTTCGATTTCGACCTGGTGAAGGTCACGCCGACATCGAGCTATCCGGCGGAGGCTTGGGGAGCGACGTTCAAGCACAAGGACAACGAGGAGGGCACGCGCGAGTGCATCGAGCCCGCCGTTCAGGAACCGGGGGACTGGGCCGCCCTTCCAGCACTGGACTTCAAGGCGGGAGTGCTCGCGCGGGAGTTGGAGACGCTGCGGCTTGTCCGCGAGGGCGTCGGGCCGGACGTTCACGTTTTGCAGACGATCTTCTCGCCGCTGACGATCGGCAAGCAGCTCGCGGGAGAAGAGCTGCTGGCGGAGAGCATGCGCGACCACGGCGATGCGCTGAAGGCGGGCTTGGAGACCGTTGCAGAGACGATGGCCCGCTACATCACCGCCAGCCTGAACAGCGGCGCTGACAGCATCTTTTTCGCCACGCAATACATCGGAAGGAGCATGGCGACCGACGAGCAGTACAGGGAGTTCGGCGTGCCTTACGACATGACGGTGCTGGACGCGCTCTCAGGTTCAGATACGCACGTGCTGATGCACCTGCACGGCCCCGACCCGATGTTCGAGCTGCTCGACGAGTACCCGGTCGACATGGTCAACTGGCACGACCGCGAGACGTCGCCGACGCTCGGCGAAGGCCATGCGAAGTTCACGAAGGGCGCAGTCGTCGGAGGGATCGGCCGCGAGGGCGTCATGCTGCACGGTACGCCCGACGAGGTGACCGCCGAGGTTAAGGATGCAATCTCCCAGACCGGAGGCGAGAGGCTCGTGATCAGCACCGGCTGCGTGACGATGACCACGACTCCCGAGGCGAACATCGCCGCCGCACGAGCGGCTGTTGAAGGCTAGCGTCTTCGTGAGCCGAGCGGGTGCTCACGGGCTGTCGCGCCGTTCGCCGGTGTCGCAGGAGCGCCACCCTCCAGAGTAGATTCGGGAGTGCTCCGACGCGTTGGAGCTTTCCATAGCGCTACCGAAGCGAATCCGCAAGTACAAAACACGATTTCCACCACTATCAAAAGCGCGGACGCGTCCGCGCACTCCGAAATCTAGCCGTACCCCTTGTCCTTGCGCACGCCGTCGACGCAGCCGCCTTCGCCGTCAGGGCGGATGTGGGGCTTCATGATCTCTTCGGTGCCCTTGTACGCATAAGGATCGACGCCTGCGATGAGGATGATGTCGCGGTGATCGTGCAAGGCCAGACCGGTCGGCTCCGAGGGCCAGATCCAGGGGAGGAGCGACTCTGCGCTCATATAGTGGTTCACCAGGACGCGCCTGAATCCGGAAGAAGCGCGATTCGGCAAAGAGCGGTGCAGCAAGTACCCGTTGAAGACGACGATCGAGCCGGCCTTGACCTCCACCGGCACCGCGTCGTCGTCGGAGTACGGCGTCTGGTACGACTCGTGCGAACAGTCGAACCGGTCGTCTTCGTGGAACCGCATCGGCCACAGCACGCCGGACTTGTGCGAGCCGGGGATCACCCAGAGGCACCCGTTTTCGAGCGTCGCGTCGTCGAGCGCGATCCACACGCCGGTCAGCGAGCGGTCACGGGTCGGAATGTACACCTCGTCCTGGTGCCACGCCTGGCCGGGCTTGCCCGCAGCCTTCACGAACAGCATCGACTGCATGCACTTGACGTTCGGGCCGATCACGGTAGTGAGTGCCTCGACGATTGCTGGGTGGCTGATCTGCTCGGTCATCAACGGAGAGATCTTGTGCGGAAAGTGGATGCAGAGGTACTTGCCGATGACCTCGTCGTCGGTCTCGTCGTCGGTCGTCTCCTGGTGCCCGTCGAAGTTGCCGCGCTCGCCGCGACAGATCTTCACGGTCTCCTTGTTCAAAGCCTCTATCTCAGCAGTCGAAAGCGCGCCCTCGACCACGAAGAACCCGTTCTCGTCGTAGAACTGCCTCACTGCAGTGATTATAGGGGAGCGCGGCGCATCAGGATAAGTCGTATGAGTCATATACGACTTATTTGGGGGGAAGGCGTAGCCTGCGCCTGCAGAACTTGTCGAAAGCGGGGGAGCGCTCCCAACAGCAAAACCACCTTCAGAGGTACATTCTCTCGGCCCCCAAATGCCTCTGGACGTTCGAAATATCGGGATCATCGCGCACGTCGACCACGGGAAGACGACCTTGGTCGATGCGATCTTTCGTCAGGCGGGACTGTTCCGCGAGAACGAGGCCGTGCAAGACCGCGTGATGGACTCGAACGAACTCGAGCGCGAGCGGGGGATCACGATCCTGAGCAAGGTCGCCAGCTGCACCTACAAGGGCACGAAGATCAACATCGTCGATACCCCCGGCCACGCGGACTTCGGCGGCGAGGTCGAGCGGGTGCTGAGCATGGTCGATGGCGTGCTGCTGATCGTCGATGCGTGCGAGGGGCCGATGCCGCAGACCCGGTTTGTACTCAAGAAGGCGCTGGACTACGGCCACAAGGTCGTCGTATGCATCAACAAGATCGACCGCGACGGGGCGCGCCCGCTCGAAGCGTACGACAAGACCATCGACCTGTTCATCGACCTCGGCGCAGAGGAGGACGACCTGGAGTTTCGGGTGATCTACGTCAGCGGCACTGGCGGATTTGCGAGGAACAAACCAGATGGTGAGGAGACCGATCTGCAGGTGCTCCTTGACACAATGGTTGACGAGATTCCCCCGCCGACGGTACAGGAAGACGGGCCGGTCCAGCTCCAGGTCAACAACCTCGACTACAGCGACTACCTCGGGCGGATGTTCGGCGGCAAACTGCTCCGTGGGCGACTGCACATAGGCGACAGGCTCGTCCAGCACCGCGAAGGTAAGGAGGTGGCGTTCGGCGTCACCAAGCTCTGGGTCTACGAGGGGCTTGAGATGGTGGAGGTCGAAACCGCCGAAGCTGGCGAGATCGTGATGATGAGCGGGCTCGACGACGTGCTGATCAGCGACAGCATCTGCGACGCATCGTTCATCGAGCCGCTTCCGCGGATCGAGGTCGAGCCGAGCACGCTCACGATGAGCTTCTACGCTAACAATTCGCCGCTTGCGGGCAAGGACGGGGGCAAGTACCTCACGATCCACAAGATCCGCGAGCGGATTGAGAGAGAGGAGAAGGTGAGCGTCAGCCTGAAGATCGACCGCACTGCGCCGGTGGACACTGTCAAGGTCGCGGCTCGCGGCGAGATGCAGCTGGGCGTGCTCATCGAGACGATGCGCCGCGAGGGTTTCGAGATGGCGATCGCGCGGCCTCAGGTGATCTACAAGGAGAACGATTCGGGCAGGAAGCTCGAACCGATCGAGCAGCTCACGCTGGAGGTGCCCGACGAATCACTCGGCGGAGTCATGGAGGAGCTGAGCCGGAGAAAAGCCGAGATCGAGGACATGGTGACGCTCGGCGGCAGCCGCACGAAAGTCGTGGCGAGCATCCCGACGCGCGGGGTCATCGGCTTTCGCAACGCGTTCCTGACGCTGACGCGCGGCGACGGGCTGATGGCGTCGATGTTCGAGGGTTACGAGGTGTTCCGCGGCGAGATCGTTTCGCGCGTCAACGGCTCGCTCATCAGCAAGGATATGGGCAAGATCACGCGCTACGCGTATGAGTACGTGATGGAGCGGGGCAGGTTCTTCTATCCGGTCGGCACCGAGGTCTACGCCGGGATGATCATCGGGCAGAACAGCCGCGACGACGACATGATCGTCAACGTCACGCGGCAGAAGGCGGCCAACAATATGCGCTCCTCGACGCAGGAGTCGACGGTCGCGCTCGACGCGCACAAGGATTTCTCGCTAGAACAGGCGCTGAGCTGGCTTCGCGACGACGAGCTGCTCGAGGCTACGCCGAAGATGCTGCGATTCCGGAAGAAGCTGCTTGACGAAAGCGAGCGGCGGGTCGCCGAGCGACGCGGCGTCGTGGTCTAGTCGTCCAGCGACTCCAAATACTCCAGCACGGCCTTTGCTCGCTCTTCGCCTTTCTCGGCGTGGCGCTTCAGCGGGATTCCGTGGGGGCCTTTGGCGTCTTTGAGGTTGGGGAATCGCGTTAGCATCGCCTTCACCACGGCTAGGTCGCCGAGCATCGCGTGGACGAACACGTCGGCCCTTGCGCCCTCTCCGATCAGGTACTCGGCGATGTCGCGTCGGCCCATGTGGCCGGCTCCGCCGAGTGCTGTTTCGAAGTCGCCTGCGCCCCAGTCCCACGTGGCGTTGAGCAACCCGGGGGTCTCGGCGAGCATCTCCTTGACCTTGTCCAGGTCCCTGTGACCGGCTATCACGAACTCTTGTACGGCTTCGCCCGCGATCGCGGGCGGCCTCTCTCGCTGCTGTGCAACGGCCGAGCTGAGTACAAACGGAGCGGCAAGGCCGACGGCCAGCACGTCGCGACGGCTAATCTGTTTGAAGGTCATGTTTACAATACTATCATGATTGGCGGACAATTCCCGACAGATTCGTTGTGAACGGGTACGGCGATCCTGCCAGGACGCAGTTTCGGATAAGACCTATACGACGTATAGGACCTATCACGCGAGGCCGGGATAAACTAGCACGCGTGATTCTCGTCATCGACAACTACGACTCGTTCACGTACAACCTCGTGCAGTACCTTGGTCAGTGCGGCGCGGAGGTCGAGGTCGAGCGGAACGATGAGATCGACCTGGATGAGATCATTAAGAGGAATCCTGTGGGGATTCTGCTCTCGCCGGGTCCGTGCACGCCGGACAAGGCTGGCGTGTGCATCGACATCTCGCGCGAAGTCCTCGAACCGAACGGTGCACTGAAGGGCGTGCCGCTGTTCGGAGTGTGCTTGGGGCATCAGACGTTCGGCTACGTCGCGGGCGGCACGGTGGCGCGAGCGAAGAACATCATGCACGGCAAGTCCTCGATGGTGCGGCACGACGGGAAAGGTGTGTTCGCTGGCATGCCGAATCCGTTTCGGGCGATTCGGTACCACTCGCTGATCTTGACCGGCGACACGGTTCCGGACGGATTCGAGGTCTCTGCGACAGCCGAGGACGACGGCGAGATCATGGGGTTGCGGCACACGGGCCTCCCGATCTACGGCGTCCAGTTCCACCCAGAGTCCATCATGACCGAGCAGGGCATGACGATCGTGCAGAACTTCGTGGACCTGTGCGGCCAGCAGGTCGCTAGTTGACCGTCCCCTCGTCGGGCAGCACTTCGATTCCCACAAGTTGCCAGGAGTTCCTCGGCAGTCTTGCAAGTTCGAGTTTGACCGTGGCTGAGCCGTTCTCGAAATCGACCTCGGCTACGAACGTCGCGCGCAAGACCTGCGATTCTCCGTTGTTGTCGACCGCAAGGTCTGTGACCTGCCCGATGCTCGACTTCAGCTGTCCGAGTTTCTCTCCATATGCCCGAAGCTGAGCCGACAGCGTTCCATCTTGGTCGCTGTCCACGAGGCTCTGAGCAGACCGCAGCTTGATGTCTTCGAAATCCCAGTTCAGCGTTAACAGCGCCACGGTCTCCTCGCCGAACGTCTTTGCGTTCGACCTGGACTCGTCCATGGCGACCTCGAACCCTTTGAACATCTGAAACATCCACAGGAAGCAGAAGCCGGCGAGAACGACCAGTACGCCGATGGCGATCATCGTGCCTTTGTTCATCGGTTGCGTCTAGTCTAGCCCGATGGTACTGATGATGGTTCAATCCTCAAACGGTCTGGCCTCCATTGCGACGGATACCTCGCCATAGGTGCAGGTCGATCTGAACCGTTTGTCGAACGGCTTGGGGAACACGACCTCGATCGCCGAAGTCTCCAAGCGTTCTAGGTCGATCTTCTCGCCCGTTCTGTCTTCAAGATAGGCGTGGCATGCCTCCAGCGCGCCGTGCTCCATCCTTGCGAACTGTCCGAACGCTTGGATACCGATGAGCCCGCCGATAGGGAGCACGAAAAGCACAAAGATCCACGCGACCTGTTTTGTCTGTCTCTTCACGGCGCCGCCCTGTTAAGAACATTGCGGGAAACGGGCCGGCCGCGTTGCAGCACGCCGTGCCAAAATCGATCAATGGCCCGAACTGTCGTCCCCGAAGCCGATGCCCTGATCGACCAGGAGATCAAAGTCCTCGACAAGGGGTTCGTGCGGCTGGTGGACTACCTGGGAGGGGACGATCGCATCGTTCAGGCTGCGAGGGTGAGCTACGGTGCAGGCACGAAGACCGTGCGGCAAGATCGCGGGCTGATCCACTACCTTTTGCGCAACGAGCACACCAGCCCGTTCGAGCAGGTGATCTTGACGTTCCATACGAAGATGCCGATCTTCGTCGCGCGCCAGTGGGTGCGGCACAGGACCGCGCGGCTCAACGAGATCAGCGGGCGGTACTCGATCATGAAGGACGAGTTCTACGTGCCTGCCAAAGACCAGATGCGTTGCCAGAGCAGCGACAACAAACAGGCGCGCAGCGACGAGACGCTCGCTGACCCGGTGGTTGAGAAGATGCTCAAAGAGCTGGTGGACGACCAGGCTGTGATCTACGAGCACTACGAGGGGATGATCAACGAGGGCCTGGCACGGGAGTTGGCGCGAACGAACCTTCCGCTTTCGCTCTACACGGAGTGGTATTGGCAGATCGACCTCCACAACCTGTTCCACTTTCTGCGCCTGCGGATGGACAGCCATGCGCAGTACGAGATCCGGGTCTTTGCTGAGGCGATGGCTAGGTGTGCGCGGGCCGTCTCACCGCTTGCTTATGAGGCGTTCGAGGAGCACTCGCTTCACGGCGCTCGGTTCAGTCGCAAGGAGTGTGTAGCTTTGGCAAAGATGCTGGACGGCGGCGAAAGTGGTCTGAAAGGGCGGAGCCTTGCGATCTTCGAGCAGAAGCTGGAGAAAATTAAGGCGTCAGTTCCGATCGAGGAGCCGGAAGAACCGGCCCTTCCGAGCCAGAGCTAGCTAAAGAAGCTTTGTACCGCCCACCGTCATCCTGAGCGGATCGAAGGAGCGCGGTGGGGGGTTACTGAACTTCTCGCTCATTATAAGGAAGCGCCAGCCCCGGCAGGTCCTCGATTCGCCCCTCGATCAAGGCGATCTTCTTTTCTCGCCGCCAACCCTTGATTCTCTTCTCGAACTGAATCGCCTGATCCATGTCTGGGAAGCTCGTGGACCAGACCAGTTGGTACGGTCCGTTCCACTTCGAGAAACCCTCGACTACTCCGTGCTCGTGTTCCGACAGCCTGTATTCGAGATCGGACGTGACTCCGATGTAGAACTTTCCTGTTCGACATTCGAGCATGTAGACGGCGGGGTACTTCACATTGGCGAGAACTCTACCTCGATGCGACCGCCCCAGACCCGCGCTCCTTCGATCCGCTCAGGATGACGGGTCTGGGGCTGGCTCCGCGCGCCTACGTTTCGCTCAGGATGACGGGTCTGGGGCTGGCTCTGCGCGCCTACGTTTCGCTCAGGATGACGGGTCTGGGGCTGGCTCCGCGCGCCTACGTTTCGCTCAGGATGACGGGTCTGGGGCTGGCTCCGCGCGCCTACGTTTCGCTCAGGATGACGGTTATCGGGCTGGTTGCGTACGGCTCTGGAGAGCCGCACCACAATTGAGAGAGTGAAGCAGAAGCTAGGCGGCTCGGCTGACTTCGTGGATCTTGACGAGGTGGCGCTTGGCGCCGGCGATGCTGAACATCTCGTCGCGTAGGAGCCGCTTCAGCGTGAATACGGTCCGAATGTCCTCGGGCGAGTACCGTCGCTGGCCTCCGGTGGTCCGCTTCGGCCTTAGGTACCCGGGGAACTCCTTTTCCCAGTACCGCAGGGTGTGGACCTCGACGCCAGTAATTTGGCTTGCCATGCTGATGCTGACAGGCGATTCTGAACGCGCGCTGGATGCGGATTCCTGCATACCGGTTGATCTCGGAGGCTGCCTGGTTCGGCTGCTTCCATAGGACATATCGGCGAATCCCAGTAGATTTGCAGGGTTTACAGGTAGGAACGCACGTTAGATCCTAGGTGGAACGCGGTGCCGATCTGCGGCCTTACGTAGTTGGAGAGCCGAACTTCCCGGCCCTGACAGGCCCGCACGGCGGATCGGAACTGCCGTACAATCTAACGGTTCGTTGATATGGAAGAGTTTTGTCGGTCGCAGACTGCCGCTCTGAACGAGTTGGAGAACCTAGCGCCGGGCGCACCGTTCTTGGCGCTCGGGCAGACCGTCTTTTGGGACGAGCCGCTGAAAATCGGCGTCATCCAAGCCGGACACAGGCTCGGGTTCAGGCGCAAGTTCGTGTGCGGGATTCACGACACCGACTACTTCGCCAAGTACTCGCACCGCTCGATCAAGACCGGGTACCACGCCCTGCCGCACAACGACACGACGACGAAGGCGATATGGAGCGCCGCAGGTGAGTTCTCCGCACTGTTCGGCTCAGAGACCGTCATCGGAAGAGACCGCCTGGCAGCGGCGGGAGGCAAGGTTGCCCGCATCGCCCACGCACGGCCGGGATACCTGGAAGGCATCACGGAAGCTTGGGGCTGGCGCGGCGTTGTCTCTTACGAGCCGAGCAGCAGGACCACGGCTGACACGGCTTTGAGCAGGCTGTTCGACCCGCTGTACGACACGCTGGAGTGGGCGATCGACGAGAGCTTGGAGTGTATCGCAGGCGACGAGCGAGCCCGTGCGGTCGCCGTCGGCGAGGGGTTGAAGGGGATCGCCTGTGACGCGGCAGACGACCGTCAGAACCTGAACCTGGCCGATTACTACGCGAAGCTCGCCCCGATCTTGTACGGCGAAGTATCCAAGAGCGAAGTCGATCTTGAGGTGACGAAGACGACCGTGCTCCTGCGCCTCAACTCCGGTACTTGCGACCTGCCCCGTTTTCGGATACTGAACCTGTTCATCGATCCGAATACCAGGGATGCGGCGTGCAAGGCGTACGACGAGACGATCGAGGGCACAGAGATCTACCCGTTGAGCCGATTTGGCGCAGGCGCTCTGCCGTTCGACGTCTACATCCCAGGCCGAGGGCGGGGGACGCTCAAGCTGGGGAAACGGGGAGGAGTCGTCATGACCACGGAGCCGATCGGGTTCTCGTTCAAGAAGCCGCTGAAGAACGTCTCTGATCTCGCACGAGTTCTCGAACGCAAGTTCGGCGAGGACGTGGTAGTCGTCGGCAAAGCCGTCACCCTGATCGGCATGCTCGCGGCAGAGTTCGTCTTCGTGTTTCACGAGGGCGCGAGCAATTACGTCAAGTACAGTCGGCTGCTGCACCAGAAGCTCTCCGCGGCCGGTCTGGACCTGTCGCTGAAGCCGATTCTACGAGTCCGGTATGAGCCTTGGGACGCGCTGATCGAGTGCAAGTCGTGGTTCCGACTGCCCCCTCCGCTTCGCGGGCCGTTCGGAGTTGACGAGCTGAGCGCAGAGAGTTTCGCGAAGCGGTGGCGAGGCGTGGCCGATGAGCAGACCTCCCTGCTGGCGAAGCTCGCGGAGTTGAGGCGACCGCTGGAGCTGTTCCAGTTCTTGGACTCTCACCTCGCGGGCCAGTGGAGCTCTTTGAGCGCGGAGTACGACTCGATCAACGCGTCGATGCTGTCACTGAACGCCGAGGTTGGCGAGATCAAGGACCGAAGGAGCGAATTAGTGCAGCGCACCAAGAGGTTGAGGGAGCAGCGGTCGATAGCCGAAGTCGAAAAGGGCGCTCACTGGCGCGCGAATATTTTTGAAAGGAGCCCGACTCAGGCGGAATTTGACGAGAGAGAGCGATTGACACACGAGGTCTCGCGCGTGGCCAAGGAGATCGAGCGGGCCAAGAAAGATTGGCGTGATCTCAAGGCGGAGCAGGATGCGCTGGTCAACAGTCCGGAGGTGCTCAGAAGCGGCGACCGCCGCAAGGCGATCGCTTTCGAGGCGGAGCTGATGCGACTCAAGCTGATCCGAGAAGCGGTCATTGCGACAGACGGGTTGCGCAACGCCGGGCACCGCCCTTCGGCGTGGTGGTTCCCGCTCGTCTCGCCTGACGGACGCTGGTATGAAGCGACGATGCGAAGGGCGTTCTACTACTTGGAGCACCTGAGATGAGCGTGCTGCCGTTTTGCAAGATGCAGTCGGTGGGAAACGACTTTGTGCTCGTCCAACTCTCAGACTTGAAGCGAGTTGCGTGCGACGAGCGCCTGCCGGATCTCGCAAGAGCGCTCTGCAGCCGGCGCACGTCGATCGGTAGCGACGGGCTTCTGGTTTTGGATTCGCAGGGCGTCGGGCTAGTGCTGCGGATGTTCAATCCTGACGGCTCCGAGGACGTCTGCGGAAACGGATCTCGCTGCTCGGCGCTTTATGCGGTTCGGCGCGGCTGGGTGTCTGCCAGCCACGTGATCGAGCACGGCGGGCGCAATGTGTCGGCAACCGTCCATGAGGACGGGCGCGTTTCCACCGACGGAGGGCGCGCGAACTTCGATCCCGAGGCGGTTCCTCTCGACACCGGACTTCATGAGACGGAACTGGTCGAAGAGCCCGTGTGCGGAGTTATCGGCACGGCCGTCAACGTCGGAAGCACGCACTTCGTCTCGTTCGTGGACGAGCTTCCCGATGACCGAACGTTTTTTGCCGTCAGCCCTAAGATCGAAGTCGACCCCCTCTTCCCCGAGCGCACAAGCATCATCTATACCAAGATCGTGAGCGAGTCTGAGCTGAGCATCCGTATCTGGGAGCGCGGGGCGGGCGAGACGCTTGGCTGCGGCACCGGCGCGAGCGCGGCGGCGGTTGTCGCGATGCGCCGACGCGGCTTTGGCGGCGAGATCAGGGTGGTCAGCAAAGGTGGCGAGACTACCGTTTCGGCGGATTCCTGGCAGGGCGAACTGCTGGCGACGTCCTCGCCCAGCGAGGTGTTCAGCGGGTCGGTTGCCGTGAGCAAAGCTCGGAACTCGTCGCCTGGTGGTCGCCAAGTAGTCGCCAGATAGACGCCGGGACGATATCATTTTCACCTGTTCACGGCAGGCGGCGTGCCTTCATCGGACTGAGAGTCCGAAGGCCGAGATGCGAACTAAGAGTCCGCGCTCCATGTCGCGCGGGCATCGGGACAACCATTCTGCGCGTTTGTGCTCCTCGGAGCAGCAAGCGCGACTACACGAACTGGGAGGGCGAGCGTCACCGCGAGCCGCGCCAGCCGTCGGCTCCGCGCATACGTGCAGGTCTGGAGACCCGCACCACAATGGCGTGAGCGGGCCTGAGTCCCTATCGCTTCGCTGACTCGTAATGGCCGGCGACTTCCGGATGGTCTGCCAAGAACGCGTCGATCATTTGCTTTGACTCGAGTCCGCCGATCGCGCCTAGCTTCCTGCAGTTGAACGCCGCTGCAGTCGAAGCGAACGTGAAGCACTGAGCGATCTCCCAGCCAGCGGCAAGCCCGAACAGCACCCCCGCGCGGAACATGTCGCCAGCGCCGGTCGAGTCGACCGAGTCAGGGATATCGACCGCCGGGTACTTGTGGACTCCAAACTCCCTGCTGCCTGCGACAAACCCGTTGACGCCGTCCGTGAGGATTCCGAAGCAGTCGTGCTGTTCCAGCCAGCGAGAAACCCAGTCGCAGTTGTGTTGGGCATCGCCGAATCGGCCGACCCACGCGGTGCTGCTCTGCCAGATCGCTCCAACGGGAACCGTCTCGTCGTCTCGGACAAAGTCGAGCAAGTAGATTTTCATACCGGCTTTCGAGGCCAACGCGATCGCCTCGCGGGCCTTCTTGCCGTGATTCGGATCTGCCGTGAACCACGATCCGGCCGGCAGAGGCGCGAGAGCCGGATCACATCTCTTCTCCATCTCCGCGAATCCACGTCCGAACATCGTGCGCTGGCCATCGGGAGTAACGAAAATGTGGCAAACGGGCGCTGCGTGGTCGGCGTGGGGAAGCAATGCCTGACCAAGCCCGTGTTGGCGGAGCAGCGCAGCCAACAGATCAGCCTGTGCCCCTTGGCCGATCGGATTTCCGACCAACGTCGTGTCTGCGCCCCATCGGACGAGCGCAGCAGCCGTGTTCGCTGCTTCGCCGCCGAGCATGTGAATCTCCTCGGTGATCTCCGTGTAGCCACCCTTTTGGGGCAAGAAATCGACTCGATGCAGGAGATCGAGGCACACGGTTCCGTAAACCACGATCATGTGCCCATATTGTGTACGAACGCCTTCAGGTAAGGTCGGGCCTATGATCTGGCTGCAGTCATCTGTCTGCTTTCTGGTCTGGATCGCCTACGGCTTGGCCATGCGCAGACGTTCGGCGGCGCTGAAAACGCGCATGCAGGGCCTCACACCCCAGAAACGGGTGATGTTTGGGGCTGGCGGCCTGATTTTAGGGCTGTTCGTGCTGGCCGTGGGACTGTTCGCGCTGGACGCGCTCGGCGGTACGAGAGATGGCGCCTTGACGCTGTGGGCCTGGCCGATCGTAGCGGTTCTAGGTCTGTTGTTCATCCACCTTCAGGTACTCGGGGCCGCAGCTATGCTCGCATCGGCGGTAGGTTCAGAAACGGCGGCAGCTTCAGATACGTCCAATTCGCAGGAGAACGATCAAACATGAACTTCCGTCCGCTAGTCACCCTCGTCATAGTTGCCTGCCTCTCCGCCTCTGCCCTGGCACAGGTCGATCCTGCTCAAGCGAAGCACAGCGATGAGATTGTTCGCAAGGTTCAGGAGATTGAGATTTACAATCAGATTCTGCCGGTGCTCATCACGCCGAAGCAGGCGGACGAGCTTCTTACTGTGCTCGAAAAGGGTCGTGCTGAGATGAAGCGCCACAACGACAAGGAGTACGAGATGATGAAGTCCTTCGAGGTCGAGATCGACGCGGCGCTGAAAAAGGCGAGGGACCGGGGTCAGATTCCGACAGAGGACTTCATGGCGCGTATGCTGAACATGTTTCGCGCGTTCAATATGATGAGAAAGGCGATCATCGACGGTATTGTCGCCGATCTTCAAGCCGAGCTGAATCAAACGCTCAACGAAGGGCAGATTGCCGCAGCGGCAAAAGCGTTCAATCCACGGTTTTTCGACCCGACGCTCGACCCGAAGACAATGACCATCGACCAGCGGCTAGAGCTATGGATCCGAGTCATTCTCATTGATCCTGTTGCCTACGACGTCATGAAGAGAATCGCGCTCGGAAGGTGACGTTTTTCCCCGAGGTCGATTCGCCGATTGCCTACGAGGGCCCGGAGAGCCAGAATCCGCTGGCATTCCGGCACTACGACGCCGAGTCCGAGATTGCGGGCAAGTCGATGCGCGAGCACCTGAAGTTCGCCGTCTGCTACTGGCACACGATGCGCGGCGGCGGCGTCGATCCTTTCGGCTCGGCTACCATGGTCAGACCGTGGCCTCTGGTGCCGAAGGACGTTGGCGAGTCCAAAATCGTCATGGACGCAGCGTTCGAGTTGTTCCAGAAGCTTGGCGTCGGCTACTGGTGTTTTCACGACACGGACATCGCGCCGGAGGGCGAGTCTCCTCACGAGTACGAGGCGAATCTCGACCAGATGGTCGAGTACGCCTTGGACCGCCAGCGGGCGACCGGTGTGCGGCTGCTTTGGGGTACGGCCAACCTGTTCAGCCATCCTCGCTACCAGTGCGGTGCGGCGACCAACCCGAATCCGGACGTCTTTGCGCGCGCGGCGCTGCAGGTCAAGAGCGCGATGGACGCGACGAAAAAGCTCGGCGGAGCTGGCTACACGTTCTGGGGTGGGCGCGAAGGGTACGACACGCTGCTGAACACAGACTTAAAGAGAGAGCGGGAGCAGTTGGCGACGTTCTTGAGGCTCGCGGCCGAGTACGCCGATGAGATCGGATTCAAGGGACAGCTGTACATCGAGCCGAAGCCGATGGAGCCGACCAAACACCAGTACGACAGCGACGTCGAGGCGTGCCTGAACTTCCTGCGGGAGTTCGAGCTAATGGGGTTCTTCAAGCTCAACATTGAGACGAACCACGCTACACTCGCCGGCCATACGATGCAGCACGAACTGAGAGTCGCTCGGTATGCCGGTGCGCTCGGTTCGGTAGACGCGAACTGCGGCGATGAGCTGTTAGGCTGGGACACCGATCAGTTTCCGACGAACGTGTACCTCACGACGCAGGTGATGCTCGAGGTGCTGGAAATGGGAGGGTTCACCACCGGCGGTCTGAACTTCGACGCCAAAGTCAGGCGCGCATCGCACGAGCCGGTCGACTTGCTGTACGCGCACATCGGGGGGATGGACGCCTTCGCTTTCGGGCTCAAGATCGCTTGCAGGATTCGACAAGACGGTCGACTGGCCGGAATCTTGGCTGATCGTTACTCAGGTTGGAATGATCCGTTTGGGGATGGCGTTCTAAAGGGTGAGCGTTCGCTGGAGCAGTGCGCCGAACACGCTAGAGCGGCGGATGAGCCCGCTCGAACGTCTGGACGGCAGGAGCGGCTTGAGAATTTGATCAATGAGTACTTATAGATTGCTGGCCCCGCTCGTGCTCGCACTGTCTGCCTTGGCGTTGCTTGGCTGCGGGAATGGCGCTAAGAAGGTTGATCACGGCGACAAGCTGGGCACTGTTGCCTGGACGGACACCTATGCACAGGCGTTCGAGACGGCTGAAGAGACCGGCCAAGGCGTCATGCTGGTCTTTTGGAAGCCGGGTGAGAATCAATCTGAGTTTCTGCTTGACGACGCCATGGAACACAAGCCGATCACCGACCAATTGACTGACTTTGTGCCAGTCAGCATAATAATGAACTCGCCGGCGACGATTCAGCTCTCGATTCGGCATGAAGTGAAATCCATCCCGTCCACGATTTTCATGAACGCCGACGGCGAAGAGATCGGAAGGGTCGAGGGGTACGGCGGGATCGACTGGTACCTCGATGAATTGAGCGCGGCCCTCGAGGGTTCATAATTCCGGCTGTGTTTGACGAATCTCCGTCGGAGTCTTGGAACCGCCGATACGGCTCCAGCGCCTCATCGCCGCCCTCTGAACTGCCTGCCAGGCTGCTAGCGCATCGCTCGGTTCGCAACTACTCGGAGGCGCCGATATCGGAGCAGACGATGCGTTGGCTGATTGCGGCGGCTCAGAGCTCCGCGACGAGCAGCAACCTGCAACTGTGGTCGGTGATCTCCGTCCAGGAACGGGATCGCAGAGCCGCGATCGCCGAGCTTTGCGCGGATCAGGATCAAGTTCGCGACGCCAGTTGGTTCCTCTGTTTTATCGTCGACCACTTCCGCATTCGCGAGGTTGCAAAAGAGGTTGGCGAGGAGTGTCTCGGGCTGGACTACAACGAGTACTACACCATGGCGCTGGTGGATGTTGCGCTCGCTGCCGAGCGTCTGGTGTGCGCGGCCGAATCGACCGGCATCGGTATCTGCTACATCGGGGCGCTGCGCAACTCGCCGTCGGCCGTTGCCGAGCTTTTGGAGTTGCCTGATGGCACGTTCGGCGTCTTTGGCCTGTGCCTGGGGTATCCGGCCGATGACTGCTCTGCTGTGATCAAGCCTCGGCTCTCGCAGGACAAGGTTTGGTTCCGCGAAAAGTACGACCGAGAGGTCGAAGTCGGCGACTACGACGAGCGTATGAAGGCGTTCAATGATTCGCAGAACTTGAAGGTGGACGTCGCCTGGTCGATGCGCAGCGGTCGCAGAGTCGACGAGCATCATCTCTCCGGGCGGGACGTGTTAAAGGATTTCCTGGGCGCACGGGGTTTGGACAAGCGCTAGGTTGCGTCACTCGCTTTGCTGACTCTGCGGGCAGTCACGAGAGTAAGCGCAGCAAGTGTCAGCGAAGCCAGCGCCAGCAAAGCAAGCGACCCGTCAAAAAAATGCCCCGCCACGGGGGCGGGGCTATTCGTTGGACCAGTACGTTTCGATGCAAGTCGTTTGTTATCTTCGGCCGGAGTGCTGGTGCCGCAGGAACGCCGGGATGTCGAAGTCGATCTCGTCGAGTTCGATGGCGTCGAGCGTTGGCCGCGCTACGGCGTCCTCGCCGGAGGACGTCGGCGCCTCCTCTCTGACGAACACTTCGCGGTCGGCCTGTCGGCGGGACACTGCAGGCATTCCGGCCGCGAGGAGGGTCACGGAGACCTGATCGCCCATGCTTTCGTCGGTGACGTGCCCCATGAAGATCGCTGCGTCCTCCGCGTCGGCGAACTGCATGACGTACTCCATGATGTCGTTCGCTTCGCCCAAGCTGAAGTCCGGTCCGGCGGTAATGTTGATGAGCAGCCGCTTCGCACCGCGAACGTCGGTCTCTATCAGCGGTGACGTCGCTGCAGCCTCTGCCGCAGTTCGACCTCGGTGCTCCCCGGTTCCTCGGCCCAGCCCCATGAGCGCGACGCCCGCGTCCTTCATGACGCTCTTGACGTCGGCGAAGTCAACGTTGATCAGCCCTGGCTTGAGAATGATGTCGCTGATGCCCTGGACCCCCTGGCGAAGGGTGTCGTCGGCGTACCTGAAGGCGTCTTCGAGCGACGTTTTGCGATCGACCGCCGTCAGCAGCTTCTCGTTAGGGATGACGATGAGAGTATCCACGTGCTCCTGCATTCGGGCGATTCCCTCTTCGGCGATACGCCGTCGCCGGGGCCCCTCGAAGCCAAACGGCTTGGTCACGACTCCGACCGTCAAGATGTCGAGCCGTTGAGCGATCTGCGCGACGATGGGCGCCGCGCCGGTTCCAGTCCCGCCGCCCATGCCGGCAGTGATGAAGAGCATGTCGACCCCCTCCAGCTCCGCAGCGATCGCGTGCTCGCTCTCCTTGGCCGCAGCTTGGCCTTTGGTCGGGTCGCCGCCGGTGCCGAGTCCTCGCGTAATCATATCGCCCAGAGCCAGCTTCTTTTCGGCGTAGCATGCGTTCAGCGCCTGCATGTCCGTGTTGAGCGCGACGAATTTCACGCCCTCTAGAGCGGTCTGAATCATGCGGTTGACGGCGTTGCACCCGCCGCCGCCGACACCCATCACCTTGATGACTACCTGTGAGTCGAAGAGGTTTCTTCCTGTCATCGTTCGGTCCTTGTAACGACCAGTGCTCCGCACACGAGCAGAGCCGTCATTTAGGACGTGAACGAACCTGGAAAAGCCGCAACCCGGGCAGGAATTGGGAACCGAACTTTTCCACACGTTCGAAGGTGTATCCTAGTGCCATGTCGGAGCCGGTCGTCGGAATCATCATGGGGTCGGACAGCGACCTCGAAACCATGGAGGCGGCAGAGGTCGTCATGAAGGATTTCGAGGTTCCTTATGAGCTTGAGATCGTGAGTGCGCACCGGACGCCTGATCGGATGGTCGAATACGCCAAGTCTGCTCGCTCTCGCGGACTGCGCGTGATCATTGCGGGGGCTGGGGGTGCTGCGCATCTACCGGGCATGGTCGCTTCGCTGACTTCGCTTCCCGTTATCGGCGTGCCTGTGAAGAGTCGCGGAATGGACGGGTTGGACTCGCTGTACTCGATCGTGCAGATGCCGCGCGGCATACCCGTCGCATGCGTGGCAATCGGCAACGCGACCAACGCGGGCTTGCTCGCCGTGCGGATTCTCGCTTGCTCCGATGACGGGTTGTCTGCGCGTCTCGATGAGTTTCAGCAGGAACAAGAGAAGATGGTGCTCGACAAGAACGCCGAGGTGTCGCGCCGAGGATGAGCGCAGAAATCCTCGACGGGCTCGGTCTGGCGCGTCAGATTCGGGCTGAGTTGAAAGATCGCGTTTCTGCGATGTCCGTGGTGCCTCGGATCGAGGCGATCGTGGCTTCGCAGGACAGTGCCTCCTTGGCTTATGTGAAGATGAAGCGCAAGTGGGCGGGGCTGTGCGGGATAGAGAGCGGCTCTTGGTCGGCGGATTCCGAAACAACGCAACCTGAGCTTCTTTCTCGGATTGCTGAGCTGAACGACGATCCTGCTGTGCACGGGATTCTGATCCAGCACCCCTTGCCGCCGCACCTCGACGAGAACGCAGCTCTGTCGGCGCTCGGTGCGTCGAAAGACGTCGACGGCATCACTTCGGCGTCTCTCGGTCGGTTGACGGCGGGCCTGCCCGGCTTTCGGTGTGCATGCCCCCTTGGGATGATGAAGCTCCTCGACCATTACGGTATTGAGTGCGAAGGGAAGCGTGCGGTCGTGATTGGGCGATCTGTAATCCTCGGCAAGCCCGCCGCGCTGATGCTCCTGGAGCGGCACGCGACTGTGACCATCGCCCACTCGCGCACTGTGGATCTTCCTACCTTGGTTCGGGAAGCGGATATTGTTGTGGCGGCGGTCGGGCGGCCTGAGATGGTGAAGGGCGACTGGCTGAAACCCGGCGCGGTCGTTTTGGACGCCGGGTACAACAGGGTCGAAGGCCGGGACAAGGACGTCGGTGACTGCGAGTTTTCCTCTTGTTCCGAGGTCGCGGCTTGGATCACGCCGGTGCCCGGCGGCGTCGGGCCGATGACCGTGGCGAGTCTGCTTTGGAATACGGTCGAGGCGGCTGCGCGGCAATAGCCTGTCGCTTGCTTTGCTGACTCTTGTTCCTGACTCTCGCTTCGCTGTCATTGGCAGGAACGAGAGTCAGTGAAACGAGAGACAGGCTTCAGCCAAGAGTCAGCTTGCAGGAGTCAGCCGTAGCGGCTAACCTATGGAGCATGAAAGCGCAACGGCGCAAGCGGATGTGGATCAGATTGGTCGTTTACTTCGGCGTGTTGCCGCTCCTTTATTTCGGACTTTGCTGGTACTTGGCGAGCGGCTATGTGAAGCCGCCTCGGAACGTCGCCGAATGGATGCCGAGCTCCATGCGGGCCGTCATCATCGACCACGAACCGCACGACCTCGTCGCCTGGGCGTCGCGATCGCTCGCAACGGGCGAGCCCGAGCACGACACGGTCGTCATCCTGGTGCACGGCTACGGCGCCAACCGCGACCACTGGCCGCTCCTCATCGAACTTCTCGAACAGCGCGCTGAGATCGTCGCGCCCGCGATGCACGGGCAGGACGCGAGCCTTGCGGAGATGGTGGGCTTCGGCCCGGGCGAAGCGGCGGAGATCGCGTCGGCAGCCCGTTGGGCCAGGGCGCAGTACGAAGGCGACGTCAAGGTCGTCCTGTTCGGCGTTTCTCTCGGCGGTTCAGCGTGTTGGCTGGCTGCGGGCGAGCACCCGGAGTTGTTCGACGCCGTGGTGACCGAGGGCGCTTTCGCGACTCTCGAGAGTGCATCCGACGAGTTCATGAAAAGCGCGTTCCGAGGTGGATCGGGCCTGATGCGCCCTGTCATCTGGTTCGCGAACATCCAGGGCGGCATCGATCCGTCGAAGGTGAGGCCCGTGGACGGCGCGAAGAAGTGGAGCGGCCCAGCGCTCGTCATCCACGGCACGGAAGACGCGATGTTCGGCACGCACAACGCAGAAAAGCTGGCCGCGGCCAGCGGCGCAGACCTCTGGCTCGTCGAGGGTCTGCATCACGCGCAGTTGGCGGGCGACGACCCTGAGGGACTCGCCGATCGGATACTCGGCGTCGCGTCTGGACGGTAGGCAAATCACCTCAGTGACAGGAACACGAGTCAGGCGGGAGCCAAGAGTCAGCCCGGCGAGAGTCAGTTTGCGCCCCTAGCGTAAACTAGCGCTGTGGCGTACCGCGACTATCAGCACTTCCTCGAAGTCCTTGAAAGCAAGGGCGAGCTCAAGCGTATCAAGGAGCCTGTTTCCCCGTACTTGGAGATCACCGAGATCGCCGACCGGGTGATGAAGGCGGGCGGGCCTGCGCTGCTGTTCGAGAACGTCGTCGGACCGCCGCATAGGATGGGGACGCCCGACCCAATGAGCGCGGTGATGGGGCATGAGTCGATCCACTCCTCCACCCCCCAACCCCCCTCCTCCATTTCGCAGGGCAAGAATGGAGGAGGGGGGCTCCGATACAATATGTCACTGTCCATCAACGTGATGGGCACGCGCAAACGCATGAGCATGGCGCTGAGCTGCGACGACTTCGAGGAGCACGCCGAGCGGATCGCGGCGTTACTGCCCCCGCCGATTCCGAAATCTCCCAAGGAAGGTCTTCGAATTGCCGTTAAGGCGTTCAAGGAGGTCAAGCACGCGATCCCGAAGACGGTCAAGTCGGGCATCTGCCAAGAGGTCGTGATGGAGGGAGACGAGATCGACCTGACCAAGCTCCCGATCCAGACCTGCTGGCCCGAGGACGGCGGGCCGTTCATCACCCTCCCGCTGGTCTTCACCAACGACCCGAACACCGGCAAGCGCAACGTCGGCCTGTACCGCATGCAGCTCTACGACAAGAACACCTGCGGCATGCACTGGCAGATGCACAAGACCGGCGCGCGGCACATGGAAGAAGCCGCCGAGAAGAAACAGAACATCGAGGTCGCGGTCGCCCTAGGAGGGGATCCGGCTTACACTTTCAGTGCGATCGCGCCGCTCCCGCCTGGCATGGACGAGATGGCTTTTGCAGGGTTCCTAAGACAAAAGAGCGCGGAGCTGGTCAAGTGCAAGACGGTCGATCTGAAAGTGCCGGCGGACGCGGAGATCGTGCTGGAGGGGTACGTCGATCCTTCGGAGTCTCGATTAGAAGGCCCGTTCGGCGACCACACCGGCTACTACTCGCTGGCTTACGATTTTCCGGTGTTCCACGTGACGTGCATGACTCAGCGCGAGCGGCCGGTCTACCCCGCGACGATCGTCGGACAGCCGCCGATGGAGGACGGCTGGATGGGCAAGGCGGTCGAGCGGATCTTCATGCCGATGATCCGCCTGACCGTGCCCGAGATCGTGGACATCCACCTGCCGGTCGCGGCGTGCTTCCACAACGTCGCGTTCGTCTCGATCAAGAAAAAGTATCCGGGGCACGCGTACAAGGTGATGAGCGCGATCTGGGGGCTCGGCGGGATGTCGTTCACGAAGTTCGTGTTCGTGTTCGACGAGGACTGCGACGTGCAGGACGTCGGGCAGGTGCTGTTCCGGCTAGGCGCAAACTGCGACCCCGGCCGCGACGCTCTGCACACACGGGGACCTGTGGACCAGCTCGACCACGCTGCAATGGCCGAGGGATTTGGCGGCAAGATCGGCTTCGACTGCACCCACAAATGGCCCGGCGAGAACGGCTTCTCCCGCGACTTCCCCAAACTGATCACCATGTCCGACGACGTGAAAGCTAAGATCGACGTGCTGTGGCCGAAGCTGGGCTTGTAGCCGTAGGAGTCAGTTACGGAGGAATGTTGATAAATGGCACAAAGGGAACGTGAAGTGAGATGGTCTTTACCTGACGGAGAAGTGTTTGTCTGCGCATGTTTGAACGTGATCGGCGCACAACTTGGATTTGAGGATATCGAGAAGGAGGGACTACTTATCTCCAATGACCTACCGTTTGAGCTAGGCAGCTATTGGTCGAGAAAGCTTGGAGAGTTCGTGATAGAGGACATCGCGGACGCCTCTGTCAAGATCGTGGCGCACGGGCAACCGAAAGGGCCGCAAACAGTGCGGAGTACGGAAATGCGACATTTGAACGATAGGATAACTTACATTCGAATAGCACTTGCGTTGTTGGGCTCCAAGACGGAGGATCACATTGTTGTGCGCGGTGGATATGACGAAGAACGCGAGATTCGGATACACGGAGCCAGTACTCAGGGAAAGGCACTCTATCAGTACAAAGAAGCAAAGTGCATATTTGCAGACCGCCAAGTCTTACTTGAAGCGATAGCACTGGCGGAAATAATTGCAGCCGTATATTCAAGTCCGACAAAGTGGATGCGCTTCAGGCGCACGTTGAATTCGTACTGCCGCGCTTGCGTAGAGCAGAATCCATATGAACGCATGCACATGTTTGTTCGCACCTTGGATGGTGTTCTGAAGACACGTCAAGGTAGCGGGGCTGCGGACTTTGAAAGGCGCGCTGCTGTTTTGACTGGCACGAAGTACAGGAAAATGTTGAGGGAGGCGTATGACCTGAGGAGTTCGACGGCCCACTTACACGCACTTCCGCCGGCATTTAGAATTCAAAAACTGGCAAATCAGCAATTGCTCTTTTTGGAACTTCTTACCACGGAGACGCTGGTGAGAATCTTGAAGGACAAAGTCTTGTTGTCGGCATTCGTATCGGATGATTCGATTGACGTGTTCTGGGCCTCGACGCCTTCGTGGTCACCCAAGATTCAGACGCATGTCGTTCAACAGAATCGAGAGGAAACTTGGCTCCGACGTATTGAGGAAATGTAGGCGCGTGTCATGCCTCAGGACGCCCCCGACAGCTTGTTTCGCGAGCAGGCAAGTACGTGCTGAGGTATGGGGAAAAACCAAACAACGATGAGGCAATTGTGCACGTGATTCGTAGCGAAGTAGTAGCATGTCTATTTGTGAGGAGCTCCGATGACTGACCTGCAAACAATTGCCGCGAGCGTCGCAACTACCCTGGCATTATTGTTCATTCGGGAGTGGTGGGTGCGGCGCCTTGCAAAAGGGGATGAACAGGTGAAACAACTCACAGAGCGATTGAATCGCGAGCGCAACGTCTGGCGGCACCATGAAGATGATATTTCGAGCCTCGGGCGCGCAACTAAGATCGAGTGGTATGTCAATCCATTCTGGGTTTTCGAAAGCTCTGATGGCATTGCCATTCGTCAATGGGAAGATATGAAGCTCGAGGAAGTAACTTTCGGGACCGGCGAAAACAAGCGGGCAATCAAGAAACACGTCCAATTGACGATGGACCGCGTTTTGCGCGCCCGCCATCGTAAGGAGTGGCTCGTTTTCACGGAGTGGAATGGTACGCTCACGTACTACCTAGAGGCACCGGCCAAGGCTGATGATAGTTTCTTGTTTCAAGACCTGCCGACTTCCCGGCGTGTCCTGAAGCGTTTGAGCAAGGGCTAAGTTTCGATTACATGATTGAGACCACTGAAGACGATTTCTTCTCAACTCCGTCGTCGCGTTCTCGCTATGACTGGTTATACTTGCGGTCAGGTACATCGGGAAGGATTGCGAACCGTACCGACACGGAACGGAAATCGCCTGACAAAAGTGAAAACAGCCCACCATGAGCACAGACAAGAACAAGACTTCGAGACGACGGTTCCTTCAGGCGACGGGAGGGTTGGCGGCGGCATCCTTGATACCGGGCATCGCCAAAGCCGGCGTCCACGGACAGAGCAGCGACTTGATCCAAGTCGCGCTCGTCGGGTGCGGAGGGCGTGGCGGTGGAGCGGCCGTCAACGCGGTTTCGACCACAAGCGGGCCGATCAAGCTGGTCGCGATGGCCGATGTGTTCGAAGACCGCCTCAACAGCACCTACAACAACCTGAGCAACAACGTCGGCGGCAAGATGGACGTGCCGGAAGAGCGCAGGTTCCTCGGTTTCGACGCCTACAAGAACGCGATGGACTCCCTCAAGCCGGGCGACGTCGTGATCCTGACGACCCCGCCCGCGTTCCGGTGGGTGCACTTCCGGTACGCGATTGAGAAGAAGCTCAACGTGTTCATGGAAAAGCCTGTCACCGTCGACGGGCCGAGCAGCCGACGCATGCTCGAGCTGAACGCACATGCGAAAGCCGAAAATCTCAAAGTCGGCGTCGGACTTATGTCCCGTCACACGATCGGTCTGCAAGAGCTTCACAAGCGCATCCAAGACGGCGAAGTCGGTGAGATCATGTTCATGCGCGGATACCGGATGCACGGCCCCGCCGCCACGTTCCAGTCCACCCCGAAGCCCGACGGCATGTCGCACCTCGAGTATCAGATTCGGCGGTTCCACAGCTTCATTTGGGCGAGCGGCGGTTGTTTCAACGACTTCTACATCCACCACGTCGACCACCTCTGCTGGATGAAGAACGCGTGGCCGGTCAAAGCACAGGGGCTGGGCGGACGGCACTACAGGGAGAACTCCGAAGGCGTGCCGTTCGTCGATCAGAACTTCGACTCGTACGCGGTTGAGTACACGTTCGACGATGGCTGCAAGTTCTTCTTCGACGGCCGTTGCATGACCGGCGCGCACGGCAACTTCGCCAGTTATGTCCACGGCGCGAAGGGCGTCGCGATCGCCGCGCGCTCCGGCGACATGGGTGGGCCTCAGGCGATCTACAAGGGACAAGTCATGACCCCCGAGGCCGAGGTTTGGCGGTCGACGAACAGGAGCAACCCGTACCAGAACGAGTGGGACGTGCTGATCAAAAAGATCCGGAATGACGAGCCGCACAACGAGGTCGAGCGCGGAGTCTATGCGAGCCTGACTTGCAGCATGGGCCGCAGGGCCGCGCACACTGGCCAGGAGGTTTCGTTCGACCAGATGCTCAACAGCGAGCACGAGTTCGCGCCGGATGTTGACAAGCTGACTTACGAGACGCCGTCTCCGCTGATGCCGGGCGCAGACGGCCTGTATCCCGTTCCCGAGCCCGGGCGAAAAGGGGAACGCGAGTATTGACGTTAGCCAGGGATCGTCGCGCCACGCGTCGCAACCACTCTCCCCTTAAGGGAGAGGCTGGGTGAGGGGTTCAAGCTCGAGAGTCCTTTCCGTTTAAGTTTCATCCGACGAAAACAAACTGAGAATTGGAAAGGACTTTGTCTGTTCGCCCCCTCTCCCTAACCCTCCCCCTCGTTGGTGGGAGGGGACCTTAATGTCTCGGCGAGTAGTGTCATGCTTATAGCATGATCGCCGCCGTTGCTCTTGCCGCGACTGTTTTCCAATCCGTCGCCTGGTCGTCGTTTGCCTCCGGCGTCGTCTTGTCGTCGCCTTGTCGTGCTGGCGACAATTTGGCGACTACCTGGCGACTACCAGGCGACGCCCAGGACAAACCTTTCACTGAGACTCTGCCCGAGTCTGCGGTCAAGTTCGACATGGTTCCTGTGCCTGGCGGGACGGTTGTGATCGGTGACGAGAAGGTCACGGTGAATCCTTTTTATATGGCTGCTACGGAGACTGTGTGGGAGGTCTTCGACCAGTTCCTCTTGAGCGGCGAGCCGTCGCGCCCATACGACCAGACGGAGTTCGCGCCGGACGCCATCGCACGACCGAGCCGCAGCTACATCCTGCCCGACAAGGGATGGGGGCACCAGGGGTACCCCGTCATCAACGTTTCCTCTACGAGCGTCATGATGTTCTGCCGCTGGCTCTCCTCGGTCACCGGCAAAAAGTACCGCGTCCCGACCGAGGCCGAATGGGAGTTGGCGTGCCGCGCTGGAGAAGCCTCGGAGGAGAGCGCGTGGCACGAGGGGAACAGCGACGAGGTGACACACCCCGTCGGCAAGAAAACCCCGAATATGTTCGGCCTCTTCGACATGTTCGGCAACGTCGGCGAATGGGCTACGGACCTTGCGGGCAAGCCTGTTCTTTGCGGTGGGATCTTCACTGACTCGCTGGGTGACATGTCGCCTTCTTTGCGGCGTTACTGGTCCAAGGAGTGGCAAGCGCACGACCCCCAACTCCCCAAGAGCCGCTGGTGGCTCTCCAATGGACACTTCGTCGGCTTTCGGCTGGTCTGCGAGCAGAAACGGTGATGCTGCTCGCACTAACCGCTCTTGCTGTCATGTCGACATCCGCGGCAAACGACTGGGTCGTGTACGAAGGTACGGAAGGGCCGGGGGTGGGGAAGCACATCGTGTTTTTGGCCGGCGACGAGGAGTATCGGTCGGAGGAGGGGCTTCCGCAGCTCGCGAAGATCCTCGCCTTTCGCCACGGCTTCAAGTGCACCGTGCTGTTTTCGATCGGCGAGGGTGGGGTGATCGATCCCGATGTGCGCGACAACCAACCGGGTCTCGAAGCGCTGGATGAAGCCGACCTTTGTGTAATGTTGCTACGGTTCCGCGAGTGGCCGGATGAGCAGATGAAGCACTTCGTCGACTACTACTTGGCGGGAAAACCGATCATCGCGCTTCGGACTTCGACTCACGCGTTCGACCATAAGTCGGGCGCGTATAAGCGGTTCGGTTTTCGGAGCAAAGAGTGGCCGGGCGGTTTTGGGAAGCACGTTCTTGGTGAGACATGGGTGAGCCACTGGGGGATCCACGGAGTTCAGGCCACACGTGGAATCTTTAGTCCACAGACCGAATCCCACCTCGTGCTCCGCGGTGTGAAGGATGTGTTCGTGACGACAGACGTGTACGAAGCGCATCCGAACGGCACGACCTTGATGTTCGGCGAGGTCGTAGATGGAATGCGACCAGATGCGCCAGCGGCCACAGGCAAGAAGATGAACGTATTTGGCAATGAACAGGGTCTTAACGAGTTCAAGATGTCGATCGTTTGGTTGCGTGATTTTAAGAACGAAAGCGGAAACGCAAACCGGATCCTCACGACGACGATGGGTGCTGCTACGGATCTACTCAACGAAGGTCTCCGGCGGTTGCTCGTAAACGGCGCGTACTGGATGGTCGGGCTGTCGGTTCCGGATCGCGCGGACGTATCGCTGGTCGGTGTATATGAGCCGAGCGATTTTGGATTTGGCGGCTTTCGGAAGGGGGTCAAACCTTCCGATCATGAGGGTCGTGTTCCGCGGTCAGGCCCGTAGGGCTTTTCCGCGAACCTGTGGTTCTAAGCATGTGCCTTCAACTCGCGACCGCTGTGCAGAAAGGCGGTGCTGAAGCACCGCACTGCCAAATCGGGCGACGTCTTCGCTGTCGGAACCTCCATCTCCCAACCCCCTTGCCTCCTCCGCTCTGCTTCGCGCCGAGCAAGAGGAAGGGGGCTATCGTGTCATGCTAAAGGCATGATCGTTGCTCTCGCGCTGGCTGCGACTCTTGCAGAGACGTCCACGATCAAGGTGTTCGTCGTCAGCTTCTTCCCGGTCCAGGGCGACCAGATCGACCGGGCGGTCACGGGCGACGTCGGCGGTTCTTATGCAGACCTGAAGGCCAAGACCGAGCGGCTGACGAAGGAGGCGTGCGAGGCGTTGGAGAGGGGGTCGCGGTTCCGCGGGTACAAGCTGGACAGCGAGCCGGCGCTCAGATATGAAGTCATCGGGCAGGTGGAATTCAAAGAGGCGATCCCTCTCAAGTTGAAGACAGGCAGCAGCCCGCCGCTCCCCGATTACAACGCGATCATGAATCGAATCGGCGCGAAGGAACTGGTCGAAGAACAAGGCGTGAAGCAGATTTGGATGTGGGGTTACCACGGTGGCGTTATAAACTTGTGGGAGTCGAACATGTCCAGCCCGACCGGCGACGTGAGCAACTCGAACCGCGACGGTGACGACCTGCCGGTGTTCAGCAAGACATACACGGTCTACCACTACAACTACGGGCGCGGATTGGGCGAGATGCTGGAGAACCACATGCACCAGCTCGAGCACCTTCTCAACCACGTCGATGGCCGCGAAACGACCCCGCCCGAGAAGTGGAGCGAGCTGCTGTTCTGGGGCAAGTTCGTCGGCAGCGACTATTCGCACAAGATCGTCACGAGCCCGGCGCGCTGCGGGTGGACGCACTACGCGCCGAACAGCGAGCGCGACTACGACTGGGCGAACCCGCGCTACGTCGAGACGGACATCGAGGACTGGAAGCCCGACGGCATCGGCAAGACGCAGATGATGAACGCCGACCGCTGGGACCGCGACCCGATCAAGTGGCGCATCTACTGGCTGCAGGCGATCCCGGGCGTCGATCACGGCTTGACTTACAAAGGAAAGAAGCTGCGCAACTGGTGGTCGTTCGTTTACGATTGGGATCGCGCGAAGGCCGAGGGTTGGACGTTGGTCGAGGGGTAGTTCGGGGGTTCGGGGGTTCGGAGGTTCGGAGGTTCGGGAGGGTGAGCCGCGCGGATGCTTACGGGCTGTCGCGCCGTTCGCCGGCGTCGACGGAGCGGTGCACTCCATCGCGAAAAGTGTGCAGCCTGAAGCCAGCTTCTCAAAGCGGGGCTGAAGTCGTCCTATTCCCAAATCACGGACAAACCCTACGGGCCTGACCGTGGCACACACATATTAGGCTGTCACCATCCGTCCGGCAAGCTCTCGCACAAGCTTCGCTGCAACGTTGGCGGTCATGCCTTGCACGTCGCGGTTGGGGTTGTACTCGACTACGTCTGCGCCGATGATCGGGCCGGGCAGGGCGTGGATCATGGTCAGCACATCGCGGACGGAGAGGCCGCCGGGCTCGTAGTGCGAGACCCCCGGCGCGAACGCGGGGTCGATGCCGTCGATGTCGATCGACACGTACACGGGCGGGTTGAGCTTCGGCCGCATTCCGGAAGAGAAGTCGCGCATCTGGATCACCTCGACACCGAACTTGTTGGCCTGTTCCTGCTGGTGGCCGTTCATCGTGCGGACGCCAACCTGCACGAGGCGACGGATGAGCCCGTCCTCCATTGACCGGGCGAAGGGGCAGGCGTGTGAGTACCGGTCGCCGTCCAGCGAGTCGTATAGGTCAGCGTGCGCATCGATGTGCAGCACGTCGAAATCTTGGGCACGGAAAGCCCGCAGCACCGGGTAAGTGATCGAGTGGTCGCCGCCGAGCACGATCGGCGTCGCACCCGAATTCAAGACCGAAGAAACCGCCGCCTCGATCTCCTCTCGCGGATCGTCGCCGATCGTTACGTCCCCAGCGTCTGACAAAACCCCGTCGAGGTCGATGCCCGCTTCGCACCAAGTGTTGCGCGATTCGGACCAGATTTCCTTGCGGATTTCGGGCGGCGCATCTGCCGTGCCGCGCATGAATGAGGACGATGCGTCGTAAGGGACACCGAGAATGGTGGGTTTGACCATCGGTTACGGAGATTATGTATCGTGGGGCACTACGCGATCGCGATCAGGATCGAGGGTTGGGGGGTGAGCGCGTCATACTGAGCGAGCCTGTCCTGAGCTTGACGAAGGAAAGACCCCGCGAGCCGCGCGGATGCTCACGGGCTATCACGCCGTTCGCCGGCGTCGCCAGAGCCACGCCCAGCGTCCGCCGTCCTTCGTCCTTCGACAGACCCAGGATGACGTGGCTCAGAATGACGGATGGTGGGCTCGGTCGAAGGACGGCGGTCGGGGGATGGTGGCTTAGACGTGCGACTCGGCGGCCTGCGGTAGTTAGCGCGGCGATCAAAAACCGAACTCCGAAAGCAACGACAGATCCGACAGGCTTGCCTATGGCACTTCGGCTTTCTTGCTGATGGAGAGTCCTGGGCTCTAAAACCGGGCATGGTGTCGCGGGAGGGCCACCTTCCGCGTGAAGTTTCAGAAGCAGGGAGTAACGACGAAAACGCAATGGCTGCCAGCCCACAGCCCTGGAGAAATAATGCAAGAAAATGCGATATTTCATGCGCATTTCATTATTGTAGTAGATATCACACCATTTGGAAGTGGAGAATTACAATGCAGTGAGTTGTTATTAGCAGTAGCAGCTGTACAGCATATGGAGAAAAGAAATGAACATGAAACGGTTAACTATGACTGGAACTGCAGCAGTGCTGCTGGCAGTGCCCTTCCTTGTGTTCGCAGATCAATCACGCAGTGCGGAGGCCCAGAAGGCCTCCCAGCGAGCCATTAGAATCGAAGGTGAGATTGTACGCATGGACGTAACGTTATCATCTTTCGCCCTGAGCCCAGGCCCAAATGCAACAATGAGTGGGCCAGTTGCAATCAGAGTTGGCAGATCTCTACGGCAGCCGATGTTCCAGAAGATGAAATTCAACTTCGAGACAGGCTGGGTGGATGTCGTCTACCCTTTTAACGCAACCATTCCTGCGCTAAGAGGCGCGGGCGTTGCTGAAGTTAGCGGCGCAATGGTTGGCGTGGGCAAGATACTTAACTCCGACGCCGGCATGCAGCTATGGAGTGTTGACGTAGGAATAATTGATTTGGAGGGGCTAGGCCAAATAATCGCCTTCAACTGAAACGTTGGAAAACTCCTCCAGGTTGGAGGACAAATTACACCGATTCGGCCAGGTACGACTCGAACGCTGGAGTTTTCATCGACTCCAAGAGGCACTTACACCATTCCTGAGCTGACACAGATGGTTGCTCGTGCTCTAGGTCGGGCCGAGGCTTTATACGGTAGAACGATAGACGTGAATGTCGATCAGGTGGTTAAACAAATGCTAGCAAATAGCCTTAACGGGAAAGCCATGACGCTGTACTTCCCTTCGCAAGATCGCTTCGAGGCGGCCACGCTTACAGGTAAAGCTGACATTCGTATGAGTGCGCCACTTCGCCAATAGGGTATCGAATACTCGTCACTGAATATTGTGTCTGAACTGTCGTCGAACTCGATTTTCCTAGACAGTTCGGTCACGATCTCGGCTATGACTTCTTGCCCTGATCGAGGTGCAGCATGGCGCCCATTAGCGTCTTCTCTGCGCCGCCGATGTCGCCCGATTTGATCGCCTGCATGGCGAGGGTGACCTCTTGCGCTTCTTCCGTGCGGCCGTCCTGGATCAGCAGCATTTGCGTCTTCTCAAGCTCCGCCAGTGCGCCTTCGGCGGTGAGCTGGTGCGTCTTGAGGCCCATGATAGTCTTCTCGACGACCCGCGACGCGGCTGAGACTTGGAACGCCTGCTCGACCAAGGGGTTGACCGGCATTGAATACCGCGCTTTGTCAGCGGTGAACTCCATCACGAGGTCCACGTCGATCACCTTGCTTGCGCCGCCGGTGACGTCCTCGAACGTCAGCCTGCCCCCGGCTACTCGGTAGTGCCCCAATGGGTGGTTTTCAAACTCGAAATCGAGCACCTGCGACATCGTCGCTCCTCGCTCTAGGTCGGCGAGATCGAGCGTGAACTCCTTTCCACTGGGCGCGACCGACTGCCCGGTCACCGATCGAAGGGTGACCCATCGGGAGAGTTTCATCTCCAGCTTTGGGTTGACGGCGGCGACGGTCATCAGCTTTTCAAGCTCTGTGCGGAAGATCTCCGGGATCAGCTGCGGCTGCGAGATGTAGTAGTAGTTGCCGCCGGTCTTTCGCGCCATCGACGCGAGCAGTTCTTCGTTGTACTCCGGCCCGAAGCCGAGGAAAGTGCAGGTAATCCCGCGCTGCTTGATGTCGAACGCATGCTGCAAAAGCGGTTGGAACTCGCGGATTCCAGCGGTCGGCTCGCCGTCGGTGAGGAACACCATTCTCGTCGCGCGGGACTTGTCCTCGAGCCCCGGCGCGAGCTGCTGCGCGGCCATCGTCATCGCATCAGATATGTTCGTCGTGTAGCCCGGCTGCAACTGCGCGATGCCGTCCTTGATCGCCTCCTTGTCGGTGACGAGCTGCGGCGGCATCAGCACGTCGACGATCTCGTCGAACACGACGATGCTTAGCTGGTCGGTTGGCGAAAGCAGATCGACGACGTACTGACAAGCCTGCTTTGCGTAATCCAACGGCGCGCCCTCCATCGAGCCCGACCGATCGATCACGAGGCAGAGGTTGAGCGGTGTGCGAACGCCGGACGTCCCGACTCCCGGAAGAGCGCCGCCGTCGTTGGCGGTCAGCTCGATCAAGAACTGTTCGCGCGCGGGGCCGTTCGCCATGGTCGCCTCTCGGCTTGGCGTCACCGTCACCGTGAGCGTCTCCGGCTGCTCCCAGGCGGTCGTGCGGTTCGCGTCGCTGGCGGTCGGCGGGGCGTCCATCGCCCGCGTGCGGTTGTCGACCGGCCCTCCGGCTACGGTCTTGTTCGGGTCGAATTGTTCTGGTTTGTCCATAGCCAAAGTCTCCTTTACTCTACACGAAACTTCGTAGTTCCAATCTGCAAAACGTCGCCGGGGTTCAAAACGGCTTGCTGAACGCGCTGTCCGTTGACGAGGGTGCCGTTCGTGCTTCCGAGGTCCTGCACGACCAAGGTGTTGCCTTGCGGGGTCACGCTTGCATGGTGGCGCGACGCCTTCGCATCGTAGCTCAACTGGATGCCTGACGCCTCTCGCCCGATCTCCATCGGCCCGGTGATGGCTATTCGTTGACCTGCCAGCGGCCCGTTCTCAGCAACAAGAGCGAGTCCAGTCGTTGGCTGCATTGCGACCGTCTGCTGACCGGTTTGCGGCATCGGTTGCATGGCTACGGTCTGCTGGCCTGGCATCGGCGCTTGCTGCGGCGTGTAGCCGGGTTGCTGAATCGGTTGAATCGGCTGGCCCGGTTGCTGGCCGCCGACCGGCTGGCCGTGTGCGCGGCCTTCCATCGCCCGGTTCGCCGCGCCCGCTTTCATCAGGAACTGCAGGTTGAACGAGCCGATCTGAATCTGGTCTCCGGGGCTGAGGACGGCTTCGCCGATTCGCTGGCCGTTCCACCCGATGCCGATCGGGCTGCCTTGGTCGATGAGGACGTACTGTGCGCCGCGCCTTTCGATCACCGCGTGCAGCGGAACGACGTTCATGTCGCCGAAGAGCGGCACGTGCGCCCGCTCGTCGCGGCCGATGGTCGTCTGCGCCGCGTCGATGGGCCATTCCCTGCCTTCGTTGCGACCGAGCACGAGACGCAGCCAAGCTTGGCGCGTTGCGCGATCCATGAGCGCCGTGAAGGTGCCGATGAAGATTCCGAGTCCGAGGCCGAGGACGGCGCGACCGGGCGCTCCGCTTTCTGCGGGAAGACCTGCGGGCAGGGAACCGGCAGTCACCGCTTCTGTGGCCGGGGCGAGAATGATCGACAATGGATCGAAGATCGCGCCGGTCACCGCCCCTGCAATCAGGCCGCCGAGCAGACCGGACAACAGGCCGCGCGTCGATAGTTGTATCCAACCGACCGCCATGCCGATCATAGCGCCCATCGGGATGAACGCAGCGATTCGGGCGGGCATTGCGGCGAGCCCTTCTGCGTCGCCCCCCATGGACTCGTAGATCCTTCCGCCGATCTGATGGCCGAGCCCCGCTCCGATCGCGCCGAAGACCAGGCCGAGCGCGGCAGAGAGAAAAACGTTTCGCTTGCCGCCCTTGGAAAGGCCTTGAATAACGCCGGCTGCCAGCCCGATGAGCGCTCCGATCAGCGTGATCATCAGGGCTTCTTTCGGCGCCCAGCTTGGGTCGAGCCGACCCGTAGTCGGCAAGAACGGCTCGACGACGAGCCAGCCGACAACGCCGCCCGCGCCACACGCTAACGCACGAAAGAGGACTTGGCCCATGCTCTACTCTTCATACCGGTACTGCGCGCCGCCGAACTGGACTGTATCGCCCGGTCTCAGCGTCTGCTGGGCGCTTATTCTCTTACCGTTGACGAACGTACCGTTGCTGCTTCCTAGGTCTTTGATCGTGACCGCGTCGCCTTCCCTGGTCAGGCTGGCGTGTTTGCGGCTGACGCTCGACTCCCCTGCCACGACGATGTCTGCTGTGTCGTCGCGACCCACGGTCTGTTCACCATCGGGAACTATGAGTATCGAACCGTCCGCTTTGACGAGTCGCGGGTTCTTCACCACTTGCGCAACGGGGGGCGTCGGCGCGGCCGGCTGTGGCGCGGCGCCTCCGCCGAGGATGATCTGCTTCGGTCTAGCGGGCGCCACGGGCGTGCTTGAGGCTGGATCGCCGCCCGATCCTGGAACTGAGATGCCGAGTTTGGCGAGCCCTTCCTGCGCCTGGTCGCTGTTCTTCTTCAGGTACTGGATGATGAAGTAACCGATGGCGGCCACGACAGCGAGGCCGATCACCATCTTGACGATCGAGACGAGGATCGACGGGCCGCTTGTTTCGACTTCGTCGGTAGCGGCAACCGCTTCCGCCTCGTCCGATGCAACGGTCTCCACAGGATCGGTGATCTGAAGCAAGTACACGGACGCGGTTGCGCTGGCCGCCTTTGCGCTCAAAATCTGCGTCGGCAGCGACAGATCCTCACCCTCAGATTCGTACTGGACGCTCAGTTCTACTTCGCCGAACGGTATGGCGTAGAACTTGGCCTGGCCCTCGTCGTTTGCGCTGATCAGCCTTGTCGCTTGATAACCTGCTGCCGACAGCTCGACTATGGCCGAAGCAACGGCCAAGCCGTCGTGCTCCAGCCGAATCTCCATTACGAACTGGTGGTCGAACTCGTCGTCGGCTATCGTCCACACGCCATCTTCAAGAGCGTCCTCGACCTTCCGGACAGCGACATCGCCTGTCGAAAGCGTGTGCACGAAAATCCACTTCGACATCGCCGCGTCCGGGATGTCGAGTTGCACGCCTAGCGCAATCGAGCTGACCGGGCTTGTCGGCTCTGAAAAGTCGCCGGGCGTTCCGAACCAAATCTGCCTCTCGCCCTGCGATGGGAACGTGATGCGGACCGTCCGGTCATCTTGGCCGAACGCCGCCGCGCCGGTCAGCACAAGGGCGATGCAGCAAGCCGCTCTGCTCAACACGCTTCCAGTTTAGCCCGTGCTACAGGGATTGCACCAGCTACTTCAAGCGCAGTGAAGCCGACAGGGCCGTAGGTTTCGGCGCAATGGTCTCCGGCCGCCCCGTGCAAAAAGGTGCCGATCTTGGCTGCCTCCAGGGGTGTGTGGCCTTGCGCGATGAGTCCGGCGATCACGCCCGCAAGCACGTCGCCCATGCCTGCGGCGGCCATGCCCGGGTTGCCGGTTGGGTTCACGGCGATCTCCGATCCTGGTTCGGCGATGAGTGAGTACGCTCCTTTGAGGACGACGCACTTTTCGTACTTCGTGCTCGCCGCGCGCACCTGTCCGAAGCGGTCGCTCTGGACTTTATCCGTCGTGGTCGAGAGCAGTCGAGCCATTTCGCCGGGGTGAGGGGTCAGCACGCAGTCCGCCTTTGGCAGATCAACGCCAAGAGCGACGGCGTTCAGCGCGTCGGCATCGATGACCGATGGCACGGTCCACGGTCGCCAAACTTCTGCGAGGAGCTTTGGAACAGGGTCGCTTGTCGTCAATCCCGGTCCAAAGACTGCGCTGCCGTACCGGTCCATTGAGCCGAGAATCTGGCTTGCGTCTGCCGTGGCGTCCAGCGGCATCAGCATTGCTTCCGGCAGATGGGCTGCTACTGCGTCGATCACAGCCGGGGTGCTGGCGACGGTCACCATCCCGGCGCCCGCGCGAAGTGCGCCCGCAGCCGCCAGCGTCGCCGCGCCGCGCATCTGTTCGCTGCCGGCGACGATGAGGACGTGCCCGTTTTCGCCCTTGTGAGAGTGGATCGACCGTACGCCGAGCGACTTCGACACCTCGGCCGCAGTCAGGATAGCGCCGACGAGCGGGCCGCGATACGCTTCTGGCGGAATTCCGATCTCCGCCATGGCCCACACGCCGCACGCCTCTGAGCCTTTGCCCTGAAAGAAGCACTGCTTGGCGACCACCATCGTTACCGTCACGTCGGCGTCAACGTGTGCTCCGAGCGACGCGCCTGAGTCAGCATCGATGCCGGTCGGAACGTCGATGCTCACAACGGCCGCGTCGGACGACCGGATTGCTTCCACGCACTCGAGGATCGCGCCGCGCGGCGCGCCGGATTGACCCGTGCCCAGCAAACCGTCAACGACGACTGGCGACTCCGCCACGTCGGCAGCCAGGCGATCCCAGCCGTCGGAGCCCGGTTGAGCGCAGGGTATTGCGATCTCCTGGAGCACATCGCGCTGGGCGCGGCAGTCGTCAGAGAGCTTCGAATCTTCGGCGGCTAGGTACGCGCGCGGTTCATAGCCCAGCTTGTGCAGGAGCCTTGCGACGACCAGCCCATCGCCACCGTTGTTCCCGGGACCGCAGAGAATCGCGACCAAGCTGCCGGGCCTGGCGATTTCGACGACTGCGTTGGCGACCGCTTGCCCCGCTTTCTCCATGAGCTGGGCTACTGGCACTCCTAGCTCCTCGATCGTTAGCCGATCGATCTCGCGGCATTGCTCGGCAGTAGCTACACGCACACGAGCCACCGCTACTCTTCGATCCGGGAGAAGTAGATGACTGTCACGAGGTGCGCTGGGGTGATGAACTCACCGTAGATGCGAGACATGAGGCCGATTACCTCGTCGTGTGTGCGAAGCTCCGGGCTCTCCCGCTCGATGTCCCTTGGCGAAAGCTCTTGAATCCGCTTGACCTCGACTCGGTCCAGAATCGCGGAGAACAACTTCTTGCGTTTGCCGTACCGCGGCCCGACAGTGATCCATACTATGACGCCAGATTCGTACTTGTCCGACTTGTCGCCTAGCCGGATCGTAACTGTCTTGCGGTTCGACAACAGCAAATCGTCGTACAGTTCTGGGTAGAAGTTGAGCGCGTACATCCTCGACACCAGATATTCTATCAGAACCAGTGCCCGCTGTGAAACGTATAAGTCGCTGATTGTCCCCTGCAATGGTTGGTTTCGTTACATCTCTGATCGTGTTGCTCTTGGTGCTGTATATCGGGGCGCTGATCGTCGTGACCTACGTCAGCATCCACCCTCCGCGCGTCCCGCTTTGGTTGTCGCCTGCGATGCTCGGGTTTCCGGAGGAGCGCGTTGGACTGGAGAGCGGCGGGGTCGAGCTTGATGGGTGGTGGAGCGAGTGCGGCAGCGGCGAACTGGCGATCATCTGTTGCCACGGCTACCTGATGAACCGGTGCGAGCTGATGCCGATGATGATTCGGCTGGCCGACCTTGAGGCGAGCTGGCTGTTCTTCGATTTCCGCTCGCACGGGAAGAGCGGCGGCAGAACCTGCACGATGGGGAAGCTCGAAGCGCTCGACGTGGCGGCTGCGGCCAAGTGGGTGCGCGAGCGCCAGCCGAACGCGAAGATCGTGCTTTTCGGAAGCTCGATGGGCGCGGCGGCGTCGGCCATCGCGCTTGGAGAGGATCCAAGTCTGGCCGACGCGCTGGTGCTGGACCTCATGAAGAACTTCTTGCGCATGTTCCGCAGGCTAATGAAGGACCGGTTCGATATCGATGATGATGTGGTGGATCAGGCTTTGAGAGCGAATAATTACGACAAGGAGAGCAGGAACAGCGACATTTTCTACTGCGTCAGGTGTCAGCCGTACATGGTTGGTGTGGCAACCGCCGAGGAGGGGTTTGTGGAGACATACTCATGCCTTCTCTGTCAGGGCGGAGAGGTCAACTAGGCCCAGGGCGCCGTCGCCATGCCCTCATAAGTGGAATCCGGTAGGGAGACGGTGTAGCCTCCGCGTCGGATGGCGGAGGACTCATCGGCATGGCCCTGCTGGCGTACAACAAGACCGGCTCCCCCCTTGTAATAGCGTCTACGAGCCCAGCGGTAACGCTTTCGCTAAGCCTCCTGCCTCCCGCACGGGGGCCCGCCACGAACGTGACCTCGGAGCTGAGGCCGAACCTGGCGATCGACCCCATCAATGGCGTTGTGGGGGGCATCGATGTGGCCGGATACACGGCGATCCAGGTCCAGGTGGCGGCCAAAGAGCTGGAGCTGGAGTGGACCGCGGATCCCGAGTACGTGGTGGCCGGTGGCCTTGTCATCGGGGGTCCGCTCGATCCGACGAGTGCCACGAAGACGATCGCCCCGCTCGACCTGTTTGTCTCCGGTCTGAATGGCGACGATTCCAATGATGGGCTCAGCCCGTCGAGCCCGTTTGCGACGCTCACCAAGGCCGAGAGCGTACTGCCTGACGTGATCGCTCATCGGGTGATCATCCATGCGGGTAACGCCGGCGGAAGCCCCTATGCGGCCCCTCTTTTCAAGGAGCGTGTCATTCAGGCCAGGGTGTGGGTTATCGGGGACGGCGCGGGGCAACCCGGTGAAGACGGATTCGTCGCGGTTGCTGGTACGGGCAACAGCGGAACGGCAGACGGAGCATCTAGCAATTCGGGGCTGGTGTTCGGGCCGGGCGGAATGGTGGCGGATGCGTTCCGGGGGAAAACTCTGGAGATCACGTCCGGGCCCGCCGTTGGGGATCGGCGCACGATCACGGAGAACGATGGCACGATCTTCAGGCCCGCGAGACGGTTTTCAGCCTCTCCCGCAGGCTCGACCTATCGAGTGATCGAGCCTGATGTGGAGATCGATATTCTGCGCACCGATCCTATTCAAGTCGGGGTGGGCATCGCGACAGGATTCGGCAAGGACGGGTCCTTCAGGAATCACCCCGATCTCGTGGGACTATTCCTCGTGAACCTACGCCTCGGAAATTCGGGACCGACCGTGTTCGCTTCATTCCATCGATCTCGCATCCAGATGCACGGCGTAGAGATAGACGATGTGGCTCTTGCGGTTTTCTTCGACCAGACCCTTGTGAGCTTTGGTACAGACGCTGATGCGGCCGGAGCCACCTCGGCGCGGGATGACTTTAGCTTGCCCTCGAACACCTCTTGGTTCGGTTGGGGTCTAACGAAACCCCTCGCAGTTGCTTCGACGCTCTCGCCGATTTTCTCGGGCGACTTCTCGCGGCTGGGCGGCTTCGTTGTATTGAATCGCATTTTCTTGAGCAACAATGCTGCGCTCGGTCTCCGGGGAGGACGACTCTTTGGCGATGCGTCGGGAGCCCCTTCGCTGGACTTGAGGCAGGGTGCGAGAGCTAGCCTCGTGAACCTGAGCGCAGGTCTTTTACTGCGCGTCGATAAGAGCGCTTCGGGAATCGCCATTCGCGTCCGAGATGGCTCTCTACTGACCTCGACGGGGCGGCTAGACGTGAACGCAGACGCAGGCACCGCGATACAATGCCGAAGGGGAGGCGTCGTCGTTATTAGCGGAACTTTTGACGTGACCATCGATTCAACCAGCGGGTTCGGCATCGATGCTTCGCGAGGGGGCAAGGTGTTCTTCGGCAATTTCGTTCCTCCGGTTACGGGCGGAGCGGGAGACCTCACGGTCGACGGGTTGAACTCGGCTCCGAGCTGCCCC